>JAZSLD010000237.1:0-13115 GCA_045535195.1 Clostridia bacterium
TCAAGAGAGTTGTATATTCTACATACCAGGCTGTTTCAGGCGCAGGTATGGGCGGATATATGGATTTGGAAAACGGACTTAAAGGCGAAGCACCAAAAAAATTCAATCACCCGATTGCTAACAACTGCTTACCTCAGATAGATGTGTTCCTCGATAACGGTTATACCAAAGAGGAAATGAAGATGGTTAACGAAACACGCAAAATCCTGCACGATGACGATATGAAGATTACCGCTACAACAGTTCGTGTACCTGTTTTTGATTGTCACAGCGAATCTATCAACGTAGAGTTCTATAACGATTTCGATTTAGACGAACTTAAAAAAGTTCTTGCTGATATGGAAGGGTTGGTTGTGCAAGACGATATTGCAAACGCAGTATACCCCATGGCTGTAAACGCTAAAGGCAAAAACGAGGTGTTCGTCGGCAGAATCAGACGTGACGAAAGCGTTGAAAGCGGTGTAAACCTCTGGGTAGTTGCAGATAATATCAGAAAAGGCGCTGCAACCAATGCGGTACAGATTGCCCAGAAACTTATTGAAATGAACGAAAACAAATAAGTTGCCACAATAATTATGCTATTTTGAAAAGGTGGGTATTACAGTGAAAAAGACCGTATTCACAGGTTCGGGAGTAGCCTTGATAACTCCTTTTAAAAACGGACAGGTAGACTACGAGGCGCTTGGTTCTCTTCTGCAGTATCATATAGACAACTCTACCGATGCTATTATAATTTGCGGCACTACGGGCGAGTCTGCCACAATGCCGGATAAAGAGCATCTTGCTGTTGTTGAGTATGCTGTTAAAAAAGTAAACGGCGCTATACCTGTTATTGCAGGTACCGGCAGTAACGATACCGCACACGGCGTTGAACTTACAAAAGAGGCTGCCCGTCTTGGTTCAGACGCAGTTTTGCTTGTTACTCCTTATTATAACAAAGCAACACAGAAGGGCCTTATCAAACATTACTCTGCTATTGCAGACAGTATAGATATCCCTTGCATACTTTATAATGTTCCGAGCCGTACCGGTACAGATATCAAGCCCGAAACTGCAAAAGAACTTTCTAAAATTGATAACATTGTAGGTATTAAAGAGGCTACCGGCGATATTGCAAGAGCGCTCGAAATCAAAGCACTTTGCGGCGACGATATGGATATATATTCAGGCAATGACGATATTACCGTACCAATGCTTGCGGCAGGCGGTAAGGGTGTTATCTCTGTTATTGCAAACATTGCGCCTAAAGATACTCACGATATGGTACATCTCTACCTTAACGGTGAAAGAGAAAAAGCACTCGATATTCAACTTAAAATGCTTCCTCTTATCAGCGCACTGTTCTGCGAGGTTAACCCTATCCCCGTTAAAACTGCTATGAACTTACTCGGTTTCCCCGCGGGCGATTTACGTATGCCTCTGTGCGAAATGGAAGATAAAAACGTAGAGGTGCTTAAAAAAGCACTTATCGGATACGGATTACTTAAATAACACACGTTTTTGTAGGGGCAGATGAAAGTATCCGCCCCTACATTTTTAAATAAGGAAGTGATACACTTATGATAAATATTCTTTTAAGCGGCTGTAACGGAAAAATGGGTAAAGTCATAACCAGAATATTGGAAAATGACACCGCCGCAGAGATTGTTTGCGGATACGATATCAATACCGAATCAGACGCATATCCCGTTTATGACGACCTCAGCAATGTTAAAGAAAAGGTTGACGTGGTTATAGATTTTTCAAACCCTGCCTGCCTTGACTCACTTATATCCTTCTGCGGTGACAGACGCATACCATTTGTGCTTGCTACAACAGGTTTAAGCACTGTTCAAAGGGAAAAGGTTGCCGAACTTTCTAAACGTATTCCCGTTTTTTCTTCGGCGAATATGTCGGTGGGCGTAAATCTGCTTATAAGCCTTGTTAAAAAGGCGGCGGCTGTGCTGGAAGGTAATTTTGATATTGAAATTATAGAAAAGCACCACAATCAGAAGATAGACGCGCCAAGCGGTACGGCACTTATGATTGCAGATGAAATTTCATCTTCGCTCAAGGGCAATGTTGATTATGTTTACGACCGTCACTTTGTCCGCAAAAAAAGAGAACAGAGCGAAATTGGTATTCACAGCGTGCGCGGTGGCACAATCGTCGGCGAGCACAGCGTACTTTTTGCCGGCAATGACGAAGTTATAGAGGTTAAACACACCGCTATGGGCAAAGAAGTTTTTGCCGTTGGCGCTATTAAAGCGGCTAAGTATTTAGTGGGCAAGCAACCCGGAATGTATAATATGGAAGACCTTGTAAACGCATAATTAGCATAATATCCCCTTTTTGCATATAATAAAAGAGAGAATTTATTGCAAAAGGGGATTGTTTATATGATTAAAAGTGCTATCACCGATATCGATGTAACAGACAGCATAACTTTAATTACGGTTAACGACTTAAACTGCGACGGCGGATTGCTGACATCTATTTTTAAAAAAATTGCCGACCGCGGTATAAATGTTGATACCATAACACTTACACCGCACAACAAGGGCAAAATGAATATGTCGTTTACTATACTTAGCGAGTATCTTGGTGGTGCGGTTGCCGCTATGGGTGAGGTGCGAAGCCGTATTCCGCATTTTTTATGCCATATAAGCAGCAGCAACGCAAAACTGACTCTATCGGGAAGTGCGCTTTCTGACGACGCAGGTGTTACTGCCGAAGTGCTGGAGGTGTTGGCGCAGGCGGATATTCCGGTAAAACTTATAAGCGCATCTGTAAATGAGATTTCTTTGCTGGTAGACGAATCTTGTGTTGATACGGCGCTTGCAGAACTTAATAAAAAGTATTTAATTAAGTAATAGTATATTGTTTATAAATGAAGTGATGCAGTTGATATAAAACTCACCTAAATATACTCAAGTGAGTTTTATATCAACTGCACACAGTAAACTTTTAAAAGGAGAAAACTATGACGGGAGAGGGAACAGTTGTAAATGTTAACGGAACTCGTGCTACCGTGCGTATTGAGAAAAAATCTGCTTGCTCGGGCGAATGTTCTTCCTGCGGATTGTGTGAAAATCCCGTTTATGATATAGAGGCTAAAAACTCTGCCAATGCAAATGTGGGCGACAAAGTGCTTTTGTATATGCCAACGGGCAGAGTGTACATTGCTGCTTTTCTGGTTTATATGTTGCCAATTATCGCTGTGTTTGCCTCTATGGGAATTTGCTACTTGCTAGGTGCTCCTGCGTATATTACGGCACCCTTGTGCGGCTTGATTCTTATTGCGTGGATTTTTGTAATACGTGTATATAACAAAAAAGCAAACCTCGACAGCGAAATAAAAGAAATTGTTAAATAAAATCCATAATTTTTAACAATTTCAAATTATTACATTTTTCTGTTGTGACATATGCACAAAAGAATGGCAGTTTTCCTGTGCATATAGCCTGAAAAATCAGACATTTGTTAATTAAATGTTAAAAAAGTTTGACATTTTTGTTCTCCTGATGTATAATACAAATATAAATTGCATATAATATTTGTTTATATACAGTCAGGAGATTTTACTAATGATACATAATTTAAAGCGCAGGGCAGCAAAATTCGCTGCGGCGCTGATAGTAATGATAATGATAGTTTCTTCCTTTGCTTGCGTTACTTTCGCAGCAGGAAAATGCGGCGTAGTTCTGGCGGGCGTGCTCAATATCCGCACACAGCCAAACACAAACTGCGCTATTGCAGGTCAGTACACCTACGGCACTATAGTTGATATTATAGGTGTTGAGGGACTTTGGTACAAAGTTAAGTACAACGGCGTTGACGCTTACCTTATCAGCGATTATGTAAAAGTTGTTGATGCGGCTGAGGCTTCACGTTATGCTGCAGAAAGAACTAAAGGTCAGCGAGTAGTTGACATCGCTAAGCAGTATATCGGCACTCCTTACAGATACGGCGGTATGTCACCTGCAGGTTTTGACTGCTCTGGATTTACCAAATACTGCTACTCACAGTTAGGGGTAAACCTTAACAGAACTGCCGCTTCACAAACATCAAACGGCGTTTATGTAAGTAAAGAAAATCTTATCCCCGGCGATTTGGTGTTCTTTGTAACAAATGGTTACAACATCAGCCACGCAGGTATCTATGTTGGTAATGGTATGATGATTCACTCACCCCAGCCCGGCAGAAGTGTTGAGATTATCACTATCAATAGCGGTTACTATGCAAACACATACTCAACTGCAAGAAGAATATTTCAGTAAAATTTAAAGGACTTGGTTTACCAAGTCCTTTTTTGTGTGTTATTTTTTATTGTATTGTTATTTTTATCTGCTTGGGATTGTTTAGGCGGCTAAAATAACAACACAACCAAATTAATAATTGGAATAAAAAATGTTGCCTGAAACCGCCTGAATATGCCAAGCGGTGGAAGGCAACATTTATTTATTGAAATACCTTATATATTTTTAAGCCATTCTTTTTCGAGGTTGATTGTGTACAGTACGGCTTCTTTTGCGGGACCGCCGATAATCTTGCGGTCGTTTACGCAGGTTTTAAGGTCGATTGCGTGGTAGATATCTTCTTCGATTATATCGCTGCACGCTTTGAATTCATCAAGAGTGAACTCATCAAGGCTTTTACCTTTATCAAGTGCATACGCAACCATTTTGCCGACCACCTCGTGTGCCTTGCGGAACGGCATACCTTTTTTAACAAGATAGTCAGCCGCATCTGTAGCATTGGTGAAACCGCC
This sequence comes from Clostridia bacterium, assembly GCA_045535195.1. Classification (GTDB taxonomy): domain Bacteria; phylum Bacillota; class Clostridia; order UMGS1810; family UMGS1810; genus SIG455. Next base: position 4,751 of record JAZSLD010000237.1, read on the forward strand.
TTTTGCACCCTGTTCCATAACGGGTTTGTTTATCTTCATAGTGCGTATCATTTTAGTAAATACCGGCAGGCACAGTTTTATTGTGTCTACGGCATCAAATATACATTCTTTGTCTTCCTGCATATCTTTATTGTATGCAAGCGGCAAACCTTTCATAGTTGTAAGTATGCTCATCAGGTCGCCGAACACTCTGCCGGATTTACCGCGGATAAGTTCTGCCACATCGGGATTTTTCTTCTGTGGCATTATAGAACTGCCCGTAGAGCAGGCGTCGTCCATCTCAATAAACGAGAATTCGTTTGAGTTCCAGAGAATCAGTTCTTCGCAGAAACGGCTTAAATGTACCATTATAATAGAAAGACAATTTGCAAGTTCTATAACGTAATCTCTGTCCGATACTCCGTCGAGTGAGTTTAAGGTGATAGAGTCAAAGCCCAACTGGTCAGCAACGTACTGTCTGTCAAACGGGTACGTAGTGCCCGCCAAAGCGCCAGAGCCAAGCGGCATTACGTTTGTGCGCACTCTCCAGTCGGCAAGACGTGTGCAGTCGCGCTTGAACATCTCAAAATATGCCATAAGATGATGCGCCAAAGTGATTGGCTGTGCCTTTTGCAAATGTGTATAGCCAGGCATAATGGTGTCTAAATTCTCTTCCGCCATATCCATAATGCAACTTAAAAGGTCTTTTAAAAGCGCATAAATGTCTTTTTCTTCGTCCATAAGGTACATCTTGATATCAAGTGCAACCTGGTCGTTTCTGCTTCTTCCGGTATGCAGTCTTCTGCCGACATCGCCTATACGTTCAATAAGAAGTGTTTCCACATTCATATGTATATCTTCTGCATCGGTCATAAACTCAACTTTTCCGTCTTCAATATCGGCAAGAAGTTCTTTTAATGTTTTAACAAGCGTTTCGCTGTCACTTTCTGATATTACGCCGCATTTGCCGAGCATTTTTGCGTGTGCTATGCTGCCACGGATATCCTGAGCATACATTCTTCCGTCAAAACGGATTGATGAGTTAAAATCGTTTACCTCAGAGTCGGTGTTTTTGCTGAATCTGCCGCCCCATAATTTCATAATAAGTCAAAGCCTTTCTGCCCGAAAAAATCGTTCGTTTCTTTTTCGCTTCGGGCGTGCGAAAAACATTTAACTATATTGTATACCAAATTAAAGTAAATTGCAATGATAATTTAAAAACAGTTTTTGATACTGATGGTTGATATTGTGCACAAAACCTAATGCTTTTATGTGCGCTTTGGCTGAATTCATAAACCGTCAGTTGACAATCATATACTGTTGTGATAGAATGTTTCGAAAGGAGTGAAAGGGTACAATGAGTTATCAGGAGTATATTCTAATGCATTTTTTGGAGCATGGCGAGTATTTTCTGCGCATAGTTATATCAGGAATATGCGGCGCTGTGATTGGATATGAACGTAAAAACAGAATGAAAGAGGCAGGTATACGTACACACCTTATAGTGGCGCTCGGTTCGGCGCTTATGATGGTGGTTTCAAAATACGGATTTGCCGATTCGCTTGCAGAATTCGGAAAGGCAGATGCATCGCGTATAGCGTCGCAGATTGTAACGGGCGTCGGTTTCCTTGGCGCAGGTACCATATTTGTACGTAAAAACGCAATAAGCGGTTTAACTACTGCCGCAGGTATATGGGCGACTGCGGGTATCGGTATGGCGATAGGTGCAGGAATGTACAGTGTTGGTATTGCAACGGCTGTTACAATCACGATTGTGCAGTTTGTGTTCCATGGGCATTTTAAGGCTTTGCGTACGCCGTCTGCAGAACTTATTTCAATCCGTATTACCGAAGCGGGCGACACATTGGATTATGTACGTTCTCAACTTGTGGGCGACGGTATAGAAATTCTCAACATCAAAATGGATAAGAGCGCATCGGGAATTATCAACCTCGATATTTACGCTAAATTCCCTATGGATTACAATAAGGGCAAACTTGTTGATATGTTTATAGATAGCGAAAAAGTAAAAACAGTTGAATATTAATATTGCAGTTTATTAAAAGCAGAGGGTAGATTTAAAATCTTTCCTCTGCTTTTTTAATTTTAGTTGATTTTACATAGAATTTGTGATAGAATTATTATGTGGTATTATGGGTGTTTTAATGTAAATAAATAGTTGTGAGGTAAATTATGAAAATTATTCAGATTATACCCGATTTTGGGTTTGGCGGAGCAGAGATTATGTGTGAAACCCTGACTTATGAACTGATTAAGCAAAATCATGAAGTTGTGGTTCTCAGTATGTATGGTAATCATTCTGAAATAGCACAGCGTATGGAAAATATGGGAGTTGATATCAGGTATCTTGGCAAAAAAAGCGGATTTGATTTTTCAATGTTTTTAAAAATGTTAAAAATATTTAAAACCGAAAAGCCTGATGTTATACATACACACCTTTATTCAGGAAAATATGCGTTTCCGGCAGCAGTGATTGCGGGCGTTAAACGGAAAGTGCATACTATCCATAGCATTGCAAGTAAAGAACTCAGAAAAAAAGACAGGGCGATTAATAAATTCTTTTATAAGTACTTTGGCGTTATTCCTGTTTCGTTAAGCGAAGAGGTGTGTTTAACCGTAGTGGAAGAATACGGGTTGCCAAACGAAAAAACACCTGTTGTTTTAAATGGTGGCAGTTTGTCCAAGTGTATTGAAAAAACTGATTATTCAGTAAAAGGGAAGTTTAAAATTTTGCACGTTGGATCCTTTAAAGAGGCTAAAAATCATATAGGATTAATTAACGCTTTTGAAATTTTCCATAATAAATATTCTGACGTTGAATTAAATTTAATAGGAGGCGGCGAACTTCAGCCCGATATAGAAAAACTTGTTGAAGAAAAAAATCTACCCGGTTGTGTAAATTTTTTGGGAAAACAGGGAAATGTTTTTTCGTTTCTGAATGAAACAGATATTTTTGCTTTGCCATCATTGTTTGAGGGCGTTCCGATATCTATAATCGAAGCAATGGGAACAGGCTTACCGATTGTTACGACCGAAGTAGGCGGAATACCTGATATGCTAAATGACGAATGTGCTGTTTTTGTTTCTGCAGAGCCGAAAAGTATTGCAGAAGGTTTTGAAAAATATTATAGCGATTTTGAACTAAGAAAAACACACGGCAATAAAGTAAAAGCAGAGGCTGAAAGATTTTCAGCAAAAAAAATGGCTGAAAACTATTTAGAGATTTACAAAAAATAGTTTTGGTTGATTGGGGCGGTTGTAATGCAACTTGAAGAAATAAGAACAGAAGAACGATTATCCAAAAGCACGCTCGTTTTGGGGTTATATTTGTTTTTGTTGCCTTTGGACTTTATAAATATAGGACTTGGCTCGGTGTCGAAATTGTTATCGCTTTTAGTCGTTGGAGTAACACTTTTAGGCGATATAAAAAGAATGAATATTTCATTTGGTTTAATATCTATAATGGCGTTGTATGTATGCTGGAATTGCTTTTCAATATTTTTCTCAGCAGATGTGTCAGCGACACTTGAAAGAGCAATATCACTTGTTTTAAACTACGCACTTATAATAGTTTGTGGCGGTTGTTCGAAAAACAAACGGGAAATTGAATTTTTGGATAAATCGATGATTTTAAGCGGGTGGTTTGTTTTAATACTGATGTTGTTTTACAGCGAAGTTACAAATGAATTCAGAGTTATTCTTATGGCAAACGGACAGGCGCAGGACCCGAATTATTTGTGCGGATTTTTGATTTTTCCTTTGATTTCATATTTGAAAAATATATTTAATTACAAAAAGATAGTTTCCTCGTTAATTGCACTTATTCTAATTATGCTGTTTGTTTTTTTCACGGGCTCAAGGGGCGGAATGATAGCAATTCTGGCTTCGGCAATTTGTTGTTATTTATTTGAAAACAGCAGTAAGCAAAAAGTTCAAAATTTGATTTTGGCGCTGTTGTTCATTGCGCTTATATATATGATTGTATGGGCAATAGTCCCCGAAGAACTTTTGAATCGCTATGATTTGAGTTATACAGAAGGTGACCGTGGTGCCGGAAGATTTGATATTTGGAATAATCTTATTGAGCAATATGCGGATTTCGGTTTTGTAAAAAAACTTTTGGGAGTAGGAGCAGCAACAGTAAGATTATATTCAATTAATGTTGCGCATAATATTTGGATTGAAACTTTATTTGAACTTGGAATTATTGGTGTATGTTTGCTGATGTTGATGTATTTTGCTTTCCTCAGACGTTCCTTCTGGCTAAAAAATAAAATATATCTTGCTGTTTTTATTGGTTATTTAGTTATGAGTTTTAGTATGTCATTATATACATATAAACCCATCTTCGTGATTTTTACCATGATTAATTTGAATTTTAAATTTGAAACGGAGCAAGAGATAGAATTACTTGAAGAAGCGGAATTAGAAGACGTTTGATTGCGTTTGCTGTAAGGGTGAAGTGCTGTGAATAATACAGAAAATATATTTATTGATTTAATAAGAAAAAGCGTGTTTGATGAGAACGGCAAATTAACTTATTCTATAGAAGAAAGCGATATGGATAAGTTGCTTTGTATGGCAAAACGTCATTTCTGTCAGGCATTTATCCGCAAAGCGCTGAAAATAAACGGTGCACAAATTCCGGATAAATTCGATAGAACGGTAAAACTTCTTATATACAGAAATCTTGCCAATTTGTCTGTTCAAAACAAAGTTATTAAAATTCTGCACGAAAACAATATCAAATGCGCCGTTTTAAAAGGCGCAAGCGTTGCTTCGTGCTATAAAGAGCCGTTGCTCAGGCTTTTGGGCGATATTGATATTCTTGTATCTGAACATGACGTTGACAAGGCTATTGATATTCTTTTGCAAGGGCGCGAAAAAAATGAGAAAAGTGCAGAACACAAGTTTCATTATCAACTGTGCTTTGACGGCTTTAGCGTAGAGATACATAAACATATTATTGAAAGTGACGATGAGAATGATTTGCCGGCATCGGTTATCGGCGATTGGATAAAAGATGCGCAAACCGGAAGGCTGGACGAGTTTGAATTCCCTGTATTAAAGGCTGAGCATCAGGCGGTTTCATTGTTGTTGCATTTGAAACGTCATTTAAAAGAGAATAATATTAATTTAAGATTGCTGCTTGATTGGATTGTTTTTGCAGGCAACATTTCTAATGAAGTCTGGGACGAGAGCATATTGCCTGAATTAAAAAAGTTCAAGATTGATAAACTGGCAGAGGCATTGCTTGCTGTTGCGGACAAATATTTTAAAACTGACAACGCAAGTAAAATTCATAATAATTTTTCAGACGACATTGTTGATATGCTTATCAGTGAATTTTTGCTGTCGGGTGCAGGGGATTCAGCGGATAAATCTTCCGGATTTGTTGCTGCGGTGTATGCAGAGTCGAATAAAAAAAGCAGTATTTTAAAGATGATAGACGCATTAAACGCACGTTCGTATAAATGGTTTAAAATTTCCAGATATAAAATATTGCTGCCGGTTTGCTGGCTTATGCTTGCTGTAAGGTGTGTTTTTGGCGTTGTAACGGGCAAGCGAAAAAAAATTACCTTTAGTGGTGTAAAACAAAGTGCAAAACGAAAAGAACTGCTGTATAAAGAATTGGATTTAAACAACTGAAATTAGTTTAAAAACCATACTTACTATTGACAATTTATATAATAAATTATATAATTATAACATTGGAATTTCATTACACTAAGGAGGATTATAAATGAAATCAAAAAGCATTGCAAAGTTTACGCTTGCGGTTTTGGTTATAGCCATTCTGGCATACATCGCTGCTTGCGGACTTACTATCGGAAACTATTCCATTCCGAAAGCGCTCGACCCAGAAAATGGAATTAAAAGAGGTTTAGACCTCGCAGGAGGTTCTGTTATAGTATTTGAGGCAGACACCACCGAAGACGTGTCTGAAGAAAATATGTCGGCTGTTAAAGCGGTACTGAGAAGCCGTCTTGATATGCAGGGTTACCATGAAGCAGTTCTTTCACAGCAGGGCGACAAACGTGTGCGTGTGGAAATTCCTTCAATTACAAATCCCGAAGAGGCAGTTGCACTTTTGGGTGCTACAGCAAAACTGACTTTCAGAGATTACGAGGGTAATGTTGTTTTAGTTGGCGGCGAGGATGTTAAAAGTGCCAAGGCTGTTTACGAGCAGATTGATAACAGCGGTAACAAAGGCTACCTTGTTCAACTCGAACTCACAGCAGACGGTCAGAAAAAGTTTGCTGAAGCAACTGAAAGAATTTCTACTCTTGCAGACGGCAACAACATAATCGCTATCTACTTAGACGAAGAAATGATTTCTGCACCAAGAGTATCTGAAACAATCGACAGCGAAACTTGCGTAATCACAGGTGACTTCACACAGGAAATCGCAACAACTCTGGCAGGACAGATTCAGTCAGGTCAGTTGCCTTTCGCACTTAAAGATATAGAACTCAGAAGCGTTGGACCGCAACTTGGTGAAAAAGCACTCGATAACAGCCTTTTGGCAGGTGCAATCGGTCTGCTTCTGGTAATGGTATTTATGCTGATTATGTACCGTATGTGCGGTCTTATCGCAGACATCTCGCTTGTTGGCTACATTTCAATTGTAGCAATTATCCTTTCGCTGTTCAGAGTAAACCTTACTCTGCCCGGTATAGCAGGTGTTATCTTAACCATAGGTACAGCGGTTGACGCAAACGTGATTATCTTTGAAAGAATTAAAGAAGAACTCGGCGTAGGTAAAACATTGCGTGCATCAGTTGAGGCAGGTTTCAAACGTGCATTCTCTGCAATTGTTGACTCTAACATAACAACTTTGATTGCAGCAGCAGTTCTTTATTACTTCGGTACAGGTACAATCAAAGGTTTTGCAGTAACATTGTTTATTGGTACAATCGTAAGTTTGTTCACAGCAATTTTTGTAACCAAGTTCCTGCTTAAACAGATGATTGGCTTCAACCTTAAAAACCCCAAACTCTACAGTGCTGTGAAAGGAGGCAAACAGAATGTTTAATATCGTTAATAATAGAAAGATATTCTTTTCAATTTCAATTATTATTTTATTAATCGGTGCAGTTTGCTTCGCTATCAACGGCCTTAATACTGATATCGATTTCACCGGCGGTACTGCTATATATGTAGACCTCGGTACTGCATATGACGAGGCGGCTGTAAGAGAGTGTGTTGACGCTGTTGAGGGCGTAACCGTTTCAAGCGTACAGAAAACTGACGATAACGGTGCACTTATCAAAACAACTGCAATTGACACAGAACTCCGTACAAAAGTTACAGAAGCACTTGCAGCAAAATTTGAAAATTCAACAGTTATGTCTGTAGATAACGTAAGCGCAAGCGTTGGTCAGGAACTCTGGTCGAATGCGGCACTTTCAATCTGCATTGCAGCAATACTTATGCTTATCTACATCACATTCCGTTTTGAAGTTCTTTCAGGTATTTCAGCGGTGCTGGCACTTGTTCACGATATGCTTATGATGATTGCTATATATGCAATCTTCCAGTTCCCCGTAAACACATCTTTCATTGCTGCTATACTTACAATTCTCGGTTATTCAATTAACGCAACAATCGTTATCTTCGACAGAATCAGAGAGAACACAAGATTCTTAAAGAAAGAAACTTTTGGCGATGTTGTTAATAAAAGCGTATGGCAGTCTATGGGACGTTCAATCAACACATCAATTACAACTTTGCTTACAATTGTAATGGTGTACATCTTGGGTGTTCCGTCAATTAAAGATTTTGCTCTGCCGCTTATTATCGGTATTGTAGCAGGTACCTATTCTTCAATCTTTATTGCAGGTCAGTTCTGGGTACTGTTTAAAGGAAATAAAACAGTTAAATAATTAAATGTTTTAATGGTTAAAATAACCCTCGTACTTTAAGTATGGGGGTTGTTTTTATTATTTTCAGTATATCTTATTGGTATGCGGTTTTAAAAGGTCGACCTATGGAGGAATTGGCAAACAAATTACAGCGAAGGCGTGACTGCTTAAGCGTAAAACGGCGCGGTTTTATTTTCTTATTACAAATATAGCGCCGTTTTAGCACAACTAGGAATGAGTTTCCGTTTTGTGCGGCGGTTAAAAGCAGAAACGCCAAGCGTTTAATTTGTCCAATTCTGTAATCAGTCGACAAGGGGGTTGCCAAGGGGGAAGCCCCCTTGAAGAATCTTTAATTTTAAAAATAAATTTTTAAATGTACTTTTATGACTAAAAGTACCAGAAGTCCCGGGGGTGGATTGCTCCGGAGCCCTAAAACGGTTCAGGGGTTTCACCCCTAAAAACCCCTAAAACCATAATGGCTTCGTAGCCAAAATTATTCT
>JAZSLD010000203.1:0-8378 GCA_045535195.1 Clostridia bacterium
TCATTTCAAATCTTTAAAATATTTATCTACCAACCTGCGCATAACAAAGTCAGGCGTGTACCTTGTAGATAAAAGCAGGCAGTTTTTACGCATTGCAGCCATTTCCTGCTGGTGTTCCATCGCCCACTCGATGCTCTCGTCCAGAGTTTTAATCTTTTCGTTAGGGTATACCCAGCCGGTTTCAAAGTTTCTTATAATTTCGCTGTTTGCATTCCAGTCAGTTGCAATTACCGGAACAGCAGCCGAGTATGCATCTATTATAGTTCCGGGGAAGCCTTCGCTATGCCAATATGTGGGGAACAACAATGCCACATTGTCTGTAATAGCCCCTACACTTTTATCATAGTCTGCACAACCCATATATTTAACATATTCGCTGTGTTCTTTAGTAAGTGCTTCAAACTCTTCTTTGTAACTGTCGTCAACGGGGCCCCAGATTTCGAGTTTTATTTTTTTGTCGTGTGTTGAGTTGTACCGTGATACAGCCGCAATCGCATCACTTATACCCTTCTCTGCTATAACACGGCTGAACATACAGAATTTGTATTTTCCGTCCTCGCTTACTGTTTCCATAGCACTTTTGGTATTAAGTTCTTTGAAATTCGGAACAATCTCGCAGTTTGTAATGCCGAATTTTGCAAGATCTTTAGCCATTTTTGAAAATTCCACCCAATTCGCATCAAAACTGCTCAAATATTTAACATAGTTAGGATTTTGCTGTACATAAAAGGCTAATCTGCCTCCTATAACATTATGATAAATGCGAAATTTGAATATTTTTTTCGCATAATACAACAAAGGCAGATATATCTTTAAGCCTTTTTTTGAAAGAAGAACAACAACCGTTTTGCAAGACACCAGACATTTTAGTGTATCCAACATAAGACGAAATTTATTAGTTTTATTATAATAAGTATCTACGCAGAAGATATCATCAAACCCACGTTTTTTCAATTCATCATAAAAAACTTTTGTTTTGATTGTTTGTCCGTCCAAAGAGTTTTGTGCGCCGCCAAAATGACCTATAATACCTATTTTTTTATTCATATTAAAAACCTCATCATAATTATATATCTTTAAGTATACTAAAAAAACACGCTTCTGTCAAACAGAAGCGTGCATTTTTTACTCGTCGCTATGTATTTTAAAAATGCTTTTTAATATTCTCCGCCAGAATTTAGGTGCTTTCCAAACAACAACTTTCATATCAATACCTCCTTTGCTTATTATCTTATGCAAAAACGCATCATTTGGTGCGGTGTGTATAAAATGGCAAATTGAGGTAATAATACTGACGGAGGTGTTTTCCGATGAAAAAAATCATACTTAAATCCGCTAACAGCAAAGAAAACAAATCAAAAGGCGGCGGAATTTTTTACACAATTTTGTTTGTGGCGATAGTCACCGTAGGCACTACCGCGCATATAATGCGTACACGCAACGACGCCATTGACAAACTCGAAACGGTGCCGCCGCAGGTGGCATCAACTATACCCGAACAGATACCCATTCACGTGGCATCAATACCCGAAGTCGTTCCTGAAACAGAAACTTCGTCCCCTATAGTTGAAGAGGCGCAATGGCAAAGCGACGATGTTCTGCCCGTAACGGACGTTATTGAAGAAGAAGCCGCACCTGCCGTTTCACCCGTAACCAGCCTTATACCACCCGTCGGCGGCGATATATTTAAAAAACACAGCGACACCGAACTTTCCTACTCCAAAACAATGGAAGACTGGCGTTTGCACAAAGGTATTGACATCTCCGCACCAATCGGCACAACGGTTATAGCGTCTGCAACGGGCGAGGTAAGCGAATGTTACACAGACACCGCCTGCGGAGTAAGCATTGTAATTAACCACGGCAACGGACTTTCAACAAAATATTCAAACCTTGCATCAACCGAAATGGTAAGCGTTGGTCAGGCCATAGAATCGGGTTCGGCAATCGGCGTGGTGGGCGATACTGCCGAGTTTGAGATTGCAGACGAGGCGCATCTGCATTTTGAGGTTATAAAAGACGGTAGAAGCGTAAACCCCGAAGAATATTTCGAATAGTACAGTATAAAAAAAGGATATATTTTTGCATAAATATACTCAGGCAAAAATATATCCTTTTTTATCTTAATAACTCTGCTTTAATGTACATACATCGATTTAAGTTTTCCAAGCACTTTTCTTTCAAGCCTTGACACCTGCATCTGCGAAACTCCAAGCGTTGCGGCAACTTCTTTCTGGCTTTTACCTTTATAGTATCTGTCAAAAATAAGGCGTTTTTCGTCAGGCGTAAGTTTGCGCATACTCTCGCAAAGAAAGTCATGATTTTCAATCATTAAAAAACTGTTCTCTTCCACACCTATTATCTGTGAAAGACCTGTATCGCTGTTATAAACAGTATCCTCTAAAGAACGCATATTCACAATATCGGCATAGCGCAGAGATTCCGCCACGTCTTTGTCGGCAATTTTAAGTGCAGAGGCTATTTCGTCAACTGTAGGAATAGTGCCCTCCTGCTGCTCGTGAATCATACGTATTCTGTCTGCCTTGCGGAAAACCTCGTAAAGTTTTCGGGGAAGTTTTATAATAAACCCTTTGTCACGGAAATACCTTTTAACCTCGCCCATAATGGTGGGCATGGCGAATGTGGAAAATTTTACACCACGTTCACAGTCAAATCTGTCTATAGCCAGAACAAGACCCATACACGCCACCTGAAAAAGGTCGTCGTACTCAATGCCCTTGTTCATATACCGCTTGGAAATAAACCGTGCAAGATACTGATAGTTTTCAAATATTTTATCGCGGAGCGCCATATCTTTTGTACGGCAATACTGGCATATAAGTTCGTCCTGTTCTCCGCAGTTTAAGCACTTTTTGCTTTTCTCCATAGTGTCACCGCCAACCGCACTTACTTAATAATAAACTCCAAAATATCGTCTGCCGCTTTAATTTTAGCAACCGTATCTTCTTCCAGTTCGCCTTCAGGCAAAGCTCTAAAGCACGCATACAGAGTATCGGTAACCATACCTTTGCTTTCAAGGTATTCATTACCTTTAAGGCTTAACCCCATTAAAGTTCCGTCTTCGGCAATGTACACATCATCTTCGCCAAAACCGTATTTTTCAGCCTTGTCGGATATATCGGCGAAAACGTCCTGATCCTCGTACATCTCAAGCAAATCTTCGTCTACTAAAAACAGAATTGAATCGTCTGCCACCATGGCAATCATTGCCTGATACCCTGCGGCAAAATCTGCCTCGGTTTGAGCTTCCAGAGGTAACGTAACGATGTTTACATACATCTGGTTGATGCCGTCGCCGTCAGTATCGGGGATAATGCCAGCCGCACACAAATCAGCGGCAATATTTTCCGAAGCGTCTGCAGCGGCATAGTTGCTTATAAGCACGCTTACAACAAGGTCGTCCTCTACTTTTGTAGCGCAACTGTACAGACTTGAAGCCAACACAATAACCAGCACAACCGCAATTATAACGTGCCATTTATAATAATACACAAAGTCTGAAAATTTAGTAATTTTTTCTTTTTTCATAATTATCTACCTACTTATTGACATTTATCTATACCAATTATATACCACAGAGTGGTAGCAGTCAAGCGATAAATTGTAAACAAAAAAGCAACCTTTCGGTTGCTTATTCTTCTGATATATAAATCACGCCGCAGGCATTGGTGCCTATATGCGCACCGATTGTAGCGCCGATATTTACAAGTTGACTGTCCCCAATATCGTACCCTTCGCCTCGCATAGTTTCAGCAAGAATTTCTGCATTTTTACGGTTGTGCGAGTATACCAGATACATAGGATAGTTCGTATCGGGTTTAACTTTTTTAAGCCTTGCACATATGTTTTTTATACCTTTGCGCATACTGAGTGCTTTTGCAGGCACTTCCACCCTACCCTCGCATGAAACTGTTATCATAGGCTTAATATTAACAAAAGAGCCTACTGTGTACGACGTGTGCGAAATGCGTCCGCCTTTATAAAGATATTCCAAAGTATCTATACACGCATAAATCTCCACTCTGCTGCGGAGTTTTTTAATTTCTTCGGATATTTCGGCGACGCCTTTACCCTCGTCACGCATTTTTACGGCGTGCTCTACAAGTATTCTCTGTCCTGCGGTTGCACTGAGGCTGTCTACAATATAGCAGTTATCATACTCAAGCATATTTTTAACAAGACAGGCATTCTGATAAGTGCCGCTTAACGCTGACGAAATTGTTATTATCACCACATCGTCGCCTGCTGATTTGGCATCTTCTAAAACCTGCTCAAAGTCGTACGGCGTAGGCTGAGATGTTTTCGGAAAATCCTCTTTGCTTTCAAGCATTTCATAAAACTGTGTTTTTGTTAAATTTATATTTTCTGTGTACTCTGCTCCGCTAAAGTTAATTTTCATTGGTATGCACACAATATTTTTATCCAAAAATTCAGCGGGCTCAAAATCTGCCGCTGAATCTGTGATTATACGCACCATCAAATTACTCCTCTTTAAAATACACGCACCATAACGCACGCTTCGCCGCTGCTGTTTTTAATTTCATAGCAAAGCCCGCCGTCAATGGCTTTGTGGCATATATCTATCTGTTCACCTTTTTTAAGTTCTTTGCGGTAGCGCACAGTAAATTCTGTAGGACAAAAACCATCAGGCAGGTAATCAAGCGCAATCTCTGCCGATTTAACATTGTTAAGATGGTGGTTTGTGTCAAGGTCACGGTTTTCAACAACACGTGAATCTATAACGTCAATCTCCGTTTCGGGTTTAAACCTCTCAAAAGGCAAACCGTTTTTCGGCTCGTCAACCTTGTCAAACGCCTCTATACATTCTGCGGGAATACGTGTTATACGCATCCTTTCGGTATTAACTGTAAACCAGTCTGCCGTTGCTACCACTTTGAGTTCCCCGTTCTGCCATACTTCATACAAACGCTCCGACTCGCACGCTTTAAGGCTCATAATACCAGTTTTAACGGTTATATTGCTGCCGCCGTCAAGCGGTGCTACAAAACGCACACGCCATCCCTCAAGCAGCCACGCAATTTTAAGTTCGCTAAGTTTTGCATTGTCGTAGCCTACAGAAGACGAATGTCTAATTGCAACATCCTGCAAAACATCAAGAACTGTGCTTATTCTGATATTTCCGTTTTTGTCGAGGTCGCCGTAGCGGAACTCATAATCTTTAATAAACATAATTAATATACACCTATTTTACGAAATTTATTATATCTTTCGTCGAGTAAATCTTTGGTAGATTTTTTGCGCTTACTATCAAGTTCTTTAACTATATATGCTTTAAGGTCATCGCAGATTTCTTCTGCTGTTTTGCCTTTTTCTTCAATAACCTTTTCTATAGCGCCGAATTTATGCAAATCGTACGCAGTAAGTTTAAGTACGTCTGCTGCGTCTGCCGCTTTGGTAGAATCTTTCCACAAAATTGACGCGCAACCTTCCGGAGAGATTACCGAGTAAACAGCATTTTCAAGCATAATAACAGTATCGCCTACGCCAAGCGCCAGCGCACCGCCTGAACCGCCTTCGCCCACTACAACAGAAATCACGGGTACTTTAAGTCCCATCATTTCAAAAAGGTTTTCGGCAATAGCCTCACCCTGACCACGCTCTTCTGCATCTATGCCGCAGTATGCACCGGAGCAGCCTATAAAACATATAACGGGGCGTTTAAACTTTTCTGCCTGCTTCATAAGGCGAAGCGCTTTTCTGTAACCCTCAGGCGTAGGGCAACCAAAATGGCGCTGCATACGCTCTTCTATAGTTGTGCCACGCTCCATAGCAATAGCAGTAACGGGTCTGCCGTTTAAAAAGCCCACTCCGCCTACTATGGCACCGTCTTCGCCGTAACGTCTGTCGCCGTGGAGTTCCACAAAATTATCTATCATTCTTTTAAGGTAGTACCCGCCTGAAGGTCTTGCGTTACTTCTTGCGGCTTGTACTCTTTCATATGGTTTGATTTTGTCTGACATAAATTATCACCTGACCTTTCATTCTACATGACTGTGCATTTTTAAAAGTTTTGAGAGCGTGTATTTCAATCTCGGTCTCTCTTCAATAATGTCTATAAAGCCATGTTCAAGCATAAACTCTGCACGTTGAAAGCCTTCGGGGAGTTTTTTGCCCGTGGTCTGTTCGATAACTCTGGCACCTGCAAAGCCGATTAACGCTTTTGGCTCTGCAATGATGATGTCGCCAAGCATTGCAAAACTTGCCGTAACGCCGCCCGTAGTGGGGTCGGTTAAAACTGCGATATACAGATTTCCGCTGTCGCTGTGGCGTTTAACTGCGCCGCTTACCTTTGCCATCTGCATTAAAGAATAAATACCCTCCTGCATTCTGGCGCCGCCCGATGTGCAAAAGCCTACAACGGGCAGATTTTTCTCGGTAGCCTTTTCAAAAAGACGTGTGATCTTTTCACCCACAACGCTGCCCATAGAACCCATCATAAAATTAGAGTCCATAATAAAAATTGCGCATGGGTTGCCGTCGATTTTGGCAGTTCCGCAGATAACGCCCTCGTTTAATCCGCTGGCAGTCATCGCCTTTTCTATTTTATCATTATACTCGGGGAAATTCAATGGATTTTTGCTTTTCATTGATTTGTCCATTTCTTTAAAACTCTTGCTGTCTGCAATAAGTTCAAGCCTTTGGAGTGCACCCATGCGCATATACGTGCCACACTCGGGGCAAATATATGCGCTTTGGCTAAGGACTTCCGCCCCGCATTTTTTACAGGTGCACTTATCAGGAGAATTTGTTTTGTTATTAAATATACTCACGGTAATGTCCTCCGTTATTTGTTATCTGTTGGCCGAATTTGATTACTCAGTTTCGGCTATGGCAAACGAAAACTCTGCGCTTACGCACAGTTTTCCGTTAACAAATCCCTGCCCTTTAGCAAAATAAAAAGGCTCACGGATTTTAACAATCTCGCACTTTGTTTCAAATAAATCGCCGGGTACAACCGGTTTGCGGAATTTAACCTTGTCAAGTCCGGTAAAGTAAGGGAGTTTGTCGTCAGGAATTGCACCATCTAAACATACGCATACAGACTGCCCCAGTATCTCACAAAGTATAACTCCGGGAACTACGGGGTTATCCGGAAAATGACCTTTTAAAAACCACTCGTCACCAACGATTAATTTTTTGCCGTGGGCAATGCCGTCAATGCACTCTGCCTCGTCTAACAAAAGCATATTGTCACGGTGCGGCAAAATATTTTTTAACTGTTCTTTGTTCATAAATTATTCCTCACATTTAACAAATGCCACGCAAGCATTATGACCGCCAAATCCCAATGAGTTTGAAAGCGCAATGTCTACCTGAGTGCTAAGTGCATTGTTCGGCGTGTAGTCAAGGTCGCACTCGGGGTCTGCCTCTTTGTAACCGATTGTGGGGGGGATAATGTTATCACGTACTGCCAGAACAGCCGCAATACCCTCTACTGCGCCTGCAGCGCCAAGCAGGTGACCCGTCATAGACTTGGTAGAACTTACGTGCAGTTTGTATGCATCGTCACCGAACACGTTTTTAATTGCCTTTGTTTCTGTTTTATCATTTAAAGGTGTGCTGGTACCGTGCGCATTTATGTAAATATTTTCGGGGTTAAAATCTGCGCCTGCCTCTTTATAGCAGTCTGCAATAGCACGTGCAGATGCCTCTGCGCTGTCGTCGGGTGCAGTTACGTGGAAAGCGTCGCAAGTGCTGCCGTAGCCTTTTACCTCTGCGTAAATTTTAGCACCTCTTGCTTTTGCGTGCTCGTATTCTTCAACAATAAGTGCGCCTGCGCCCTCGCCCATTATAAAACCGTTTCTTCTTGCGTCAAACGGAACTGATGCGGCGTCTTTATCTGTGCTTTCGGAAAGTGCCATACAGTTTATAAAGCCTGCAACTGCAAGCGGATTTACACAAGCCTCTACACCGCCTGCGATAATAGCATCGGCATAGCCGCCTTTGATTGCCCTGTATGCTTCGCCGATTGCTGAAGTTCCCGATGCACACGCAGTAGATACGCTTATGCAAGGGCCTTTAGCACCGACCTTGATTGCTATATTGCCTGCGCCCATATTGGAAATCATCTTAGGGATAAACATTGGCGAAACCCTCTGCGGACCTCTGTTTAAAAGACTGTTATGCTCAGCGATGAACGTGTCCATACCGCCGATGCCCGTGCCGAAATACACACCAAAACGCTCAGGCGCAACATTTTCTGCAATGTTGCTGTCTTCAACCGCCTGAACAGCGGCACCTACTGCGTACTGAACAAACTTGTCTGTTCTTCTTACATCGCCTTTTTCCATATACAAAAGCGGGTCAAAATCCCTTACTTCACCCGCCAGTTTAGC
>JAZSLD010000192.1:0-2987 GCA_045535195.1 Clostridia bacterium
GTAAAAGAGCAGGAAATCTTTATGGGCGAACTTCCGCTTATGACAGATCAGGGTACTTTTATCATCAACGGTGCTGAGCGTGTTATCGTAAGCCAGGTTGTAAGAAGCCCCGGCATTTACTACGCTATGGACCACGATAAAACAGGTAAAGAACTGTTTACATCTCAGGTTATCCCCAACCGCGGTGCTTGGCTTGAGTATGAAAACGATTCAAACGATATTTTATCGGTACGTATCGACAGAACACGTAAAATTCCGATTACCGTTCTTATCCGTGCATTGGGTCTCTCTTCAAATGCGCAGATTCTGGAACTGTTCGGTGAAGAGGAAAAACTTCTCGTTACTTTAGAGAAAGACTCTACTCAGGATACCGAAGAGGCGCTGCTTGAAATCTACAAGAAACTGCGTCCCGGCGAGCCGCCAACGGTAGATAGTTCAACATCTTTAATCAATTCACTGTTCTTCGATGCTAAAAGATACGACCTTTCAAAAGTAGGCCGCTTTAAGTTCAATCAGAAACTTGCCATGGCTGCACGTGTCAGAAACGGCATGGCAGCACGTGATATAGTTGACGAAGAAACAGGCGAAATTATAGTTAAATCAGGCGACCTTATCAGCCGTGAACAGGCTGAGGCTGTAGAAAATGCAGGTATCAATGTTGTTTACTTAAATGTAGACGGCAGAGAAGTAAAAGTATTTTCTAACGATATGGTACGCATAGAAAATCACGTTCCTTTCGATATTTCCGATATGGAAATTACCGAGAAGGTTAAATTCAGCGTGCTCAAAGAAATTTTAGAGCAGTTTACCGCTGAAGACGAAATCAAAGCAGAAATCCGCAGAAGAATGGACGAACTCGTGCCCAAGCACATCATTATTGCAGACATCTTTGCTTCTATTAACTATCAGTTAAATCTGCAGTATGGCATAGGCACTACAGACGATATTGACCACCTTGGCAACCGTCGTTTAAGAGCAGTAGGCGAACTTTTGCAGAACTAGTTCAGAATCGGTCTTGCACGTCTTGAAAGAATTGTACGTGAAAGAATGACCATTCAGGATATCGACGCGCTTACTCCGCAGAGCCTTATCAACTCACGTCCCGTAGTATCTGCTATTAAAGAGTTTTTCGGTTCATCACAGCTTTCACAGTTTATGGACCAGACAAACCCTCTGGCAGAACTTACTCATAAAAGACGTCTTTCAGCCCTCGGTCCCGGCGGTTTGAGCCGTGAGAGAGCAGGCTTCGAAGTTCGTGACGTTCACCACTCACACTACGGCCGTATGTGTCCTATCGAAACTCCTGAAGGTCCTAACATCGGTCTTATCAACTCATTGGCATCTTATGCAAGAATCAATGAGTTCGGCTTTATCGAAGCACCTTATCGCAAATTCGATAAGAAAACTCTTAAAGTTACAGACGAAGTAGTTTATATGACTGCTGATATAGAAGATAACTATACCGTTGCACCTGCCAGTGAAAAGATTAACGAAGACGGCAGTTTTGCAAACAGCAAGGTTATCGTAAGATACAGAGATGAGTTTATCGAGGTTGAGCCTGAAAAGGTTGACTTTGTAGACGTATCTCCCAGACAGATTGTATCGGTTGCTACCGCTATGATTCCCTTCCTTGAAAACGACGACGCTGTTCGTGCGCTGATGGGTTCTAACATGCAGCGTCAGGCTGTGCCGCTTCTCACTACCGAGTCGCCTATCGTAGGTACAGGTATGGAGTACAAGGCTGCTAAAGATTCAGGTACTGTAGTACTCGCAAAAGAGGCAGGTACTGTATCTTATGTTGACGCTAACAAGGTTATTATCAAAGAAAAAGGTAATAAATCAACAGAATACAGATTTACCAAGTTTATGCGCTCTAACCAGAGCACATGTATAAACCAGAAGCCAATCGTAGAAGTAGGCGAAAAAGTTGCCAAAGGCGACGTTATCGCAGACGGACCTTCAACCGCTAACGGCGAAATCGCTCTCGGTAAGAATATCCTTATCGGCTTTATGACATGGGAAGGTTACAACTACGAGGACGCTATATTAATTAACGAAAAACTGGTTAAAGACGACGTGTTCACATCAATTCATATTGAAGAGTACGAGTCAGAATCCAGAGATACAAAACTCGGTCCGGAGGAAATCACACGTGATATCCCCAACGTGGGCGAGGACGCATTAAAAGACCTCGACGAGCGCGGTATCGTAAGAATCGGTGCTGAAGTTCGCACCGGCGATATCTTAGTGGGTAAAGTTACTCCCAAAGGCGAAACAGAACTCTCTGCTGAGGAAAGATTGCTCCGTGCTATCTTTGGCGAAAAAGCAAGAGATGTACGTGACACATCTTTAAGAGTTCCCCACGGCGAATCCGGTATTGTAGTAGACGTTAAAGTGTTTACACGTGAAAACGGCGACGAACTGCCACCCGGAGTAAACCAGATTGTAAGATGTTATATAGCACAGAAACGTAAGATTTCTGTCGGCGATAAAATGGCTGGTCGTCACGGTAACAAGGGTGTTATTTCAAGAATTCTTCCTGAAGAGGATATGCCCTTCCTGCCCGACGGCACACCGCTGCAGATTGTTTTGAACCCCTTGGGCGTACCTTCACGTATGAATATCGGTCAGGTGCTTGAGGTACACTTAGGTTATGCTGCAAAAGCACTTGGCTGGAAGATTGCCACACCGGTATTTGACGGTGCTACAGAAAGCGAAATCAGAGAAACACTCAAAATGGCAGGCTTCTCTGAAGACGGTAAAACTGTTTTATACGACGGCAGAACGGGCGAACCTTTTGATAACCCCGTAACCGTTGGATATATGCACTACCTCAAACTTGCTCACTTGGTTGACGATAAGATTCACGCGCGTTCAACAGGTCCATACTCACTTGTTACTCAGCAACCACTTGGCGGTAAAGCCCAGTTCGGCGGACAGAGATTCGGTGAAAGTCGGAGGCCAAGCGGTCTTAGGAAGACAAGTGT
>JAZSLD010000218.1:0-2078 GCA_045535195.1 Clostridia bacterium
TCTGCCCGAAAATTTAAAAGGCAAATCGCTCATCAAGGTTGAGGACAACATCACAACAGACCACATTATGCCGTCTAATGCTAAACTTCTGCCTTACCGTTCAAACGTGCCATACCTTTCAGAGTACTGCTTAACACCTTGCGACCCCGAATTCCCCGCACGTGCTAAAGAAAACGGCGGCGGATTTATCATCGGCGGTTCTAACTATGGTCAGGGCTCAAGCCGTGAGCATGCTGCACTTGCGCCTTTGTATTTAGGTATTAAGGCAGTTATTGTTAAATCGTTTGCACGTATTCACATGGCAAACCTTATAAACTCAGGTATTTTGCCGTTAGTGCTTGAAAACGAGGCTGACTACGACAACATTGATATGATGGACGAACTCGCAATCGACAATGTTCGCACTCAACTTACAGGCGGCAACAGAATAGTTGTTAAAAACATAACCAAAAATATAGAAATCCCCACAATCATCAATGTGTCTGACAGACAGAAAGATATGCTTTTAGCAGGCGGATTGCTCAATTATACAAGAGAGAATAACTAACAATTTACCACTCACGGAAAAGAAGCAAGCAGATTGTGCTTTTTCAAAACGAAGTCGTACTTAAGTGTACTTCGAGTTTTGAAAAAGTGCGAGATGCACCGCTTATTTTTCGTGTTAGAGTAAGGAGTATAAAATTATGGAATCAAAACTTAAAAAAGGTGCCCTTGGCTATAAGTCTAAAGAGGTTGAGGCATATTTAGTGGAACTTTCCAATAAATATCAGGGCGACATCAAAGCAAAAGATGCCGAGATAGAAACTTTAAACGCCAAGGTTGCAGAACTTGAAAAAAAGATTGACGGTTACGAGGCTGAGCGCCTTAGCGTTGCCGATGCACTTGTAAAAGCACAGAAAGAGGCGCAGGACATTATGGACGCAGCCGTTACCGAGGCAGAGGCAGAACGTGCTAAAATCCAGGCGGACTGCGACGTGCTTACCGCTAAGATTGCAGACGCTAAGGCAACTCTTACCGCTATGCAAAAAGACGCTCTTAAAGTTATGGAAGAGTACAAGGCAGTAGTGGCGGATTTTACTGATTTTTCAGGTGTGGCGCATGATGACTGAAGGCAACTGCAAGATAAACCTTGCACTGAACGTGGAAGGAATATTGCCGAACGGGTATCACAACGTAAAGATGATAATGCAGGAGATAACTCTTTGCGACGAAATCTCGCTGACTTTTGGAAAAAGTGGTGTAAGCCTGTCTTGCAGCAATTTACAGATACCGACGGACAGTAAAAACATAGCATACCGTGCTGCAGAGATGTTTTATGAAAAAACGGGCATTGCAGACGGTGTGCATATACATATTGAAAAGGTTATACCGACAGAGGCAGGGCTAGGCGGCGGAAGTGCAGACGGTGCGGCGGTTTTTAAAGCGATGAACGAGCATTACGGCTGTCCGCTTTCAGAAAAACAGTTGCTTGACCTCGGCGCATCGCTTGGTGCGGACGTTCCGTTTTGTATAATGGGCGGCACGGCGCTTGCGCAGGGTATTGGCGAGGTTTTAACGCCGATTGAAAGCAAAGTTAAAACAGACGTTTTAATTGTTAAACCGCCCGTGGGTATATCTACACCGTGGGCATATAAACGGCTTGACGAGGTTGGCTTTGAGCCTGTCGATGTAGACAAAGTTAAAGATGCACTTGAGGGCAGCAATGTTGCCGATTTGTGCGCGTGTATGAGCAATGTTTTCGAAACAGTTGCGCTTAAAAGTTACCCCGAAATAGCGCAGATTAAAGCAGATATGCTTGAACTCGGTGCAAGCGGCGCTATGATGAGTGGAAGCGGACCATCGGTGTTCGGAATATTTGAAGATGCAGAAGCACTTCAAAGTGCATACGTTTATTTTAAAGAAAAATATAAAGATACATTTAAAGCAAAAATGATATGAAAAAGGGCATAGTTTTTACTATGCCCTTTTATTTTTGACTATATCAAAGTCAAGATATTTATGGCTACGAAGCCATTATGGTTTATGGGGTTATTAGGGGTGAAACCTCGTAGGGAACGGCGCTTGCCGACGTTCCGCAT
>JAZSLD010000235.1:0-2067 GCA_045535195.1 Clostridia bacterium
TATGGCTTCAAAACCAATGCTGCCTTATCTGGTTGTGACCTTTAAGTATCACGCTTTTTGCTTTGCTGTTTATAATTTTATCGCATAATTATATATGCTGTGTATACAATATATGCCAGAATACAGAACGCACCTTGCCAACGGTTTAGCATATGCTTTTTGCCGGAACATAAGATAAACATCAGCACAGCAGTGCCTGTCATAATTGCTGCATCAATAAATGCAAAGTCAGGTGCTGCAAACGGGTGAACTGTAGCAGACATACCAAGAATAAATGTAAGATTGAATATGTTTGAACCAACCACATTTCCCATTGCGAGGTCGCTTTCGCCCTTGCGTGATGCCACAACGCTTGTTACCAACTCCGGTAGTGATGTGCCTATTGCAACTATTGTAAGGCCTATTAATGTGTCCGATAACCCCCATGCACTTGCAATTGCAGATGCATTGTCAACTACCATCTGTCCGCCGAGGATAACAGCCGCCAGACCTACTACGCAGAAAAGCACACTCAAAATTGCACCTGAAGCAGTGTGAGAGGGGATAAAGTTGTCCATCTTACGCATTAAAGATTTGTACAGGTCAGATGATGTATCGTTTCCGTCACCTTCAATTTTACCTTTTTTTGCGGCACGTATTGTAAGATAAATATAAAACGCCATACACAACAAAAGAATTATACCGCCGATTCTGGATATTCCGCCCATAAGCGCCATAACTGCCACTATTATGCTGAATATGATGTTTATGGGAAAATCACGTTTTAAAATACCTTTTTCAACAGTGTACGGAAGCATAACCGCACACACACCCGCAACTACCAACACATTGAAAAGGTTAGAGCCGATTACATTGCTCAGTGCAATAGCATTGTTGCCTTCTAGTGCAGCGGTTACGCTGACTGCTGCTTCAGGTGCGCTTGTGCCCATTGCAACTATTGTAAGACCTATAATAACCGCAGGTATCTTTAAAAGTCTAGCAATAGACGATGCGCCGTCTACAAAGAAGTCTGCACCTTTAATAAGCAGAACAAAGCCGATAAGTAACAAAACATACATCATAATTTTTACTCTCCTTTTCTTATGCAATAAAAAAGACTTCTATTGCACCGTTATCAGATACAATAAAAGTCTCATCACAATCATAAAAATGAAAGTCACACAGCCGGAGCCTTACGGCACGTATTGACGACTGTGCAAACGGAAATATCCGCCAATTACTCCCCTTTATCATAAACGAGTATACCACACCGTTTAGTATAAGTCAAGAACAAAAAAATATTAATTAAAAATCAGCCGATATCTTTAAGTTCTCTTATATCCATCGGCGCCTGATCGTAATTTTCTATATACTCAAGCATTTCAATTTCGTTGTCAAAGCATTTGAAAAGTTCCATACTTTTTGGCTTCATAAAGTTGCTTTCAGCAGTTTTTTTCAGCATATCAAGCATATCGTTATAATAGCCGTTTACATTAAACATAGCAATTGGCTTGTTGTGTCTTTCGAGTTGTTTTAATGTAAGTATCTCGAAAAACTCGTCAAATGTGCCAAGTCCACCCGGTGCAATTATAAATGCATCGGATTTGTCTTCTAAAAGTTTTTTTCTTTCTCTCATAGTTTCTGTATAGATAAATTCTGTGCATTTGTCATAAAGTACGCCGTCAACTGTAAAGAACGTAGGCGCAATACCGATTATAGTGCCGCCGTTGTCGTGCATGCCGCGTGCAGTTGCACCCATAACGCCGTTAGCACCGCCGCCGTAAACCATAGCATGACCGCGCTTTGCCATAGCAGCCGCTAAAGAATATGCACTATCGCGATAGATTTTGTCTATACTTTCGCTTGAAGCGCCGTAAACACAAATATTCATATATTCAGCCTCCTCATATATCATACCTTATTTTATACGATTATAAACCGATAAAAATACATAATTTTATTAAAATGATTGTATCATAAACGCATTTCTTTTTCAAGTAGAGTTTGTTAATAATTTTACGCACAAAATTGCTTTACAAAGCATGGAAGGTTGTAGTAATATATATGTATAAATAAATATTTAAAAGG
>JAZSLD010000046.1:0-8499 GCA_045535195.1 Clostridia bacterium
AGAACTTTCGGCGGTGGTGCCGTCTTCGGGACGGCTCAGAAATGGAGAAAACGGATACGTTTTTTCGCTCATCACAGAAAATGCCAAGGGGGCAAAGCGTGTATACGACCTTATAAAATTTGTTTTTGACATAAATTCAAAAATCCTTATCAGTAAAAGTAAAAGCAGCAGTTACAACGTATGCATAAAAGGCGATGAGGATATACTTAAAATACTTAAAACGCTGGATTTAATTCCGCATAACGCACATATAGACAAAATTCTCGGCATTACGCTTAATCTGGAACTTATGGATAAAAAATGCTGCAAAAAAGCGTTTATACGCGGTGCATTTATTGCGGCGGGTGCTATGATAAACCCTGAAAAAAACTATCATCTTGAGTTTGTAACTCACCGATACAGACTGCATACTCAGTTCGGGAAACTGCTTGCTGATTTTGGACTTAATTCCAAAACAGTAGTGCGTAAATCCAATTATGTAATGTATTTTAAAAATAGCGAAGAAATCGGCGATGTTCTTGCTTTGATGGGTGCTTCCAATGCGGTTATGGAATACCAGAACACCCGCATATACAAAGAACTGCGAAACGACGCCAACCGCCGTATGAATTGCGATATGGCAAATTTGGATAAGACCATTTCGGCAGCATCAAAGCAGATAGCCGCTATTGAAAAACTTATGCGTAAAGGCGTGTTTACAAATCTGCCTGAACAACTTCGTCAGGTGGCGGAACTTCGCCTTGAAAACAGCGAAATGAGTCTTACGGAAATAGGGCAGATGCTTGTGCCTGCTATAAGTAAGTCGGATGTAAACCACAGGTTGCGTAAAATTGTAGAGATTGCCGAGATGTACGAAGATTAGGAGTGATATGAGTGATGGGCTTTACTCATTTGCACGTTCATACTGAATACAGTTTGCTAGACGGTGCGGCAGGTATAGATAAACTTGTTGCACGTGCGGCTGAGTGCGGCTTTAAATCACTTGCTGTTACAGACCACGGCACGATGTACGGCGTAATATATTTTTACCTTGCGGCTAAAAAATACGGAATTAAACCTATAATCGGCTGCGAGGTATATACTGCACCCAAATCGAGATTTGACAAAGATAACGACGACAAATACTACCATCTGGTACTGCTTGCCAAAAACGAGCAAGGGTATAAAAATATTATGGCTTTGTCGTCACTTGGATTTATAGACGGATATTATTATAAGCCCCGTGTAGATTATGAACTTTTGCAAAAATACAGCGACGGTGTTGTAGCACTTTCGGCGTGCCTTAGAGGAGAAATTCCTTCCGCACTTGCTAAAGGTGAAAGAGCCAAAGCAGAGAGTATTGCAAAAAAACTTCTTTCAATCTATGGCGAGGGCAATTTTTATATAGAAATACAAAATCATGGACTGGACGATGAACTTAAAGTTTTACCGCTACTTTCTGAACTGGCTGATAAACTCAATATCCCTATGGTATGCACCAACGACGTTCATTATGTGGATAAAGCAGATGCCTTTCAGCAGGACGTTTTAACGTGTATACAAACTGGAAAAAAGATTTATGATACAGACAGGCTAAAATTTACTGCGGACGAGTTTTATTTAAAAACATCTGATGAAATGGCAGAACTTTTTGCACAATACCCCGATGCGGTTGAAAACACAGAAAAAATTGCCGGTATGTGCAATCTGGAACTGGATTTTGATAAAACTTTTCTGCCGAAATTTGAAAACCCCGTCGGTATGGATAATAAAGAGTACCTTAAACGGCTTTGCGTAGACGGCGCCCGTAAAAAATACGGCGAACTGACTGACGAGATTATAAGTCGTCTTAAATATGAACTTGAAACGATAGACAGCATGGGTTATACAGACTATTTTCTTATAGTCTGGGACTTTGTGCGCTATGCAAGAGATAACGGCATTATAGTAGGTCCCGGCAGAGGAAGTGCCGCCGGCAGCCTTGTTTCGTATACTTTAAACATCACTCAGGTAGACCCTATAAAATTCGGGTTGATTTTCGAGAGGTTTTTAAATCCCGAACGCATAACTATGCCTGATATCGATATAGACTTCTGCTATCTTCGCCGTGACGAAGTTATAGACTACGTGCGCGAAAAATACGGCGCGCTCAATGTTGCCAATATAGGTACATTCGGCACACTTGCCGCACGTGCCGCAATACGTGATGTCGGCAGAGTTATGGATGTGCCTTTGCCTGAGGTTGATAAAACCGCAAAACTCGTTCCACGTGCCATTAATATGACAATTAAAACGGCACTTAAGCAATCGCCACAACTGGCTGATATGTATAAAAGTTCTGATACTACTAAAAAACTTATTGATACCGCTATGTCGCTTGAGGGATTTCCACGTAATGTATCAACCCATGCAAGCGGTGTTGTTATTGCAGATAAAAATCTTTTTAATTATATTCCCGTACAGACGGGTGACAAAGGTATTTTAACGCAGTATCCTATGAATATACTGGAAAAACTGGGACTTTTGAAGGTGGATTTTCTGGGACTTAGAAACCTTACCGTTATACGTGATGCTGTGAAAATGGTTGAAAATACCACGGGTGAAAAAATAGATATCGAAAGTATCCCTCTTGATGATAAAGAAACATACGAACTTATATCACGAGGCGAAACCGACGGCGTATTCCAACTTGAAAGCCGTGGTATGCAGAGTTTTCTGCGCCGTATGAAGCCTGATAAATTTGAAGATATTATTATGGCGATATCTATGTACCGCCCCGGACCTATGGACCAGATACCGCTTTATCTTGCGGTGCGGGAAGATTCGTCAAAAATCCGTTATAAGCACGAACTTTTAAAGCCTATTTTAGAAGAAACCAGCGGAATGATAGTTTATCAGGAACAGGTTATGAAAATAGTTTCATCGCTTGCGGGGTATTCGTCGGGACGTGCCGACCTTGTCCGCCGTGCAATGGCTAAGAAAAAGCATGACGTTATGGAAAAAGAACGTGATGTGTTTATCCGTGGCTGTGCGGAAAAAGGAATAGATAAAAAAACTGCTGAGCAGATATTTGACGAACTTATGGCTTTTGCAAACTATGCGTTCAACAAATCACACGCTGCCGCATATGCTTATATTGCGTACAGAACGGCTTATTTAAAGTGCCACTATCCTGCGCAGTTTCTGGCGGCACTTTTAAAAAACCTGATGGACAGTACGGGTAGCAAACTTCCAAGGTACATTTCAGACTTTTCCAAATACGGAGTATCCATACTGCCCCCTGATGTCAACGAGAGTATGGCAGATTTTTCTGTAGAGGGTAATAATATCCGTTTTCCGCTTTCTTCAATCAAAGGCGTGGGCATAACACTGGCAGAAAAAATAGAGCAAGAACGCTTATCCGCAGGAAGATTTTCGGGATTTGAGGACTTTTTAAAAAGAATGACGGTTCACGATATCGGCAAAAGAAGTGTTGATTCCATAATTAAAAGCGGTGCGTTTGATAATCTTTATTCAAACCGCCGTGTGCTTTGCTTAAATTGCGAGAAACTTACAGACCATTATCTGCAAAAGGCGAAAGGCGAGTCTATAGGGCAGATGTCGTGGTTTGATGAAATTGTGGCTACAGATGCGTCCGGTGGGCTTAACTTTGAGGAAGAACACGACTTTACACCATCAACACGCCTTAATTACGAAAAAGAAGCCACGGGTCTGTATTTAAGCGGTCACCCTCTTGATGATTACAGACTTGCTATGAAAATTTTGCAAAAAAACGGTATATACGAAGTGCTTGAGAGTGAAACTAACGAAGACGACTCTGTGCGTCTTTGCGGAATTATTGCTTCACGTCACGACCGCCGCACTAAAAAAGGCGCTGTTATGTCCACATTGGTTTTAGAGGATTTGTATGCGTCTGTAGAGGTGTTGGTATTTTCAAATACTCTTGTGCGACTTGGCGATGCGCTTACAGAGGGAACCGCCGTTTGCATAGATGCAACCGTAAGCCGTGAAGACGACGGCAAAACCGTTTTAATGCTCAAAGAGGCGTATTCTTTAACTGAACTCAAAATTCCCAAACCGGAAAAACTTTTTGTTAAAGTAAAAGACAGAGAGCACCTTGACGATGTTTTAGGTATTACAACAAAACATAAAGGCACCACGCCGCTGTGCATATATTTTTCCGACACAGGTGATATGATAAAATCCGATGATTCAAAGGGGGTTGAACTTACAAATCAACTTATAAGCGAACTGATATATGCTTTGGGAGATTCATCTGTTGCCGTAAAGTAATAAAATTTTGCATATATAATGTAATAATTATTGAAAATTACTATTGATTTTTGTCATATATTAGGATAATATAATATGGGGATTTGTTTGAGCCCTTTGATATGTGAAGACATAAAAGAAATGGAGATTCATATGTGGACAGTTGTATACATGGCTCAAAGCAGAGAAATTGCTGAGAGCGTGCAGCAGTTACTGGAAAAGAACAGCCTTATTGTAAAAATGCGTTCTATCCGCAGCGAAGACGAGTCATCTTCCGATTGTTGCGAACTGCTTGTGCCCGAACCAGAGGTGCAGCAGGCTCTTTCACTTATTATAGATGCTAATTTTTAAACATTATACATGGAGGACAAAAGCGATGAGCAAAACAAAGACTATAGGTATTCTTACAAGCGGCGGAGATGCCCCCGGCATGAACGCTGCAATCCGTGCGGTTGCAAGATGCGCACTCAGTTATGATATGAAAGTTTTAGGTATCCAGAGAGGTTACCGTGGACTTTTAAATGGAGAGATTAATAAAATGAGTGCCCGTGATGTGTCGGATATTATCCAGAGGGGCGGTACTGTATTGCAGACTGCACGTTGTAAAGAGTTTACAACGCCTGAGGGTGTAAAAAGAGCAGCAGATGTGGCTTCGCTCTACGGTATGGACGCACTTGTTGTAATCGGTGGTGACGGTTCTTTCCGCGGTGCGCGTGATCTTTCTGATTTAGGTGTTCCCGTAATATGTATTCCTGCAACTATTGATAACGATATCGGCTGCAGCGACTATACATTGGGTTATGATACCGCTATGAACACCGCAATGGACGCTATTGATAAAATCAGAGATACTGCCACAAGCCACGAAAGATGTAATTTGATTGAAGTTATGGGCAGGTCTGCAGGTTATATTGCACTCAATGTTGCCGTTGCAAGCGGTGCTGAAAAGTTGCTCATTCCTGAAAAAGATTTTGACCTCGACGATATTATCCGTAATATTATTAATGGCAGAAACCGTGGCAAAAAACACTATATTGTAATAGTTGCAGAAGGTATCGGCGGTTCTACCGAAATGGCAAAGGTTATTGAAGAAAAAACCGGTATGGAAACCCGTGCCACAATACTTGGTCATATGCAAAGAGGCGGCTCTCCGTCGCTGCGTGACAGAGTTATGGCAAGCCGTATGGGCTACCATACTGTTGAACTTATCAATCAGGGTATCGGAAACAGAGTAGTAGTTACACAAAACGGCGCAGTTACCGATATAGATATTACCGAAGCACTTAATATGACCAAAATTATTGACGATAAAGCACTCGATATGGCGGCTAGACTTTCTATATAATTTAATTTGAAAGAGTGATTTTTTTAAATGCGTAAAACAAAAATAGTATGTACTTTAGGGCCTGCAACAAACGACCTTAATGTATTAAGACAACTTATGATTAACGGAATGAATGTGGCACGTATAAACTTTTCGCACGGCGATCACAAAGAACACACAAAGCGTATAGGCGAGTTTAAAAAACTGCGTGAGGAACTTGACCTTCCCGTAGCATTGCTGCTTGATACCAAGGGGCCTGAAATCAGAATAAAAGATTTTGAGGGTGGCAGTGCAGTTTTAAAAAACGGTGCTACATTTACTTTAACTACCAATGATGTAGCGGGTGACGAAACAAAAGTATCTGTCACATACGCAAAACTTCCGCAGGAACTTAGTTCAGGAACAAAAATTTTGATTGACGACGGTCTTATAGAACTGTCGGTTAAAGAAATTTCGGGAAACGACATAGTGTGCAAAGTAATTAACGGGGGTACACTGTCAAACAAAAAGAGCATCAATATCCCCGGTGTATCCATTAAAATGCCGTATATGAGCGAAAAGGACAAGGCTGATATTATTTTCGGTATTAAGCAGGACGTTGATTACATTGCAGCGTCGTTTGTGCGAAACGCTTATGACGTTATGGAAATCCGAAAGATTTTGGACGAAAACAACGGCCACGATATACAGATAATCGCCAAGATTGAAAACCACGAGGGCGTTGCAAATATTGACGATATTATCCGTGTGAGCGAGGGTATAATGGTTGCCCGTGGCGATATGGGCGTTGAAATTCCTTTTGAGGATTTGCCGTCTATACAGAAAATGCTTATTAAAAAATGTTATAAAGCAGGCAAAAAAGTTATTACCGCCACACAAATGCTGGATTCTATGATAAGAAATCCACGTCCCACAAGGGCGGAAACCACCGATATTGCAAATGCTGTTTTTGATGGCACAAGCGCACTTATGCTTTCGGGCGAAACCGCTGTTGGTAAATTTCCGGTAGAAAGCCTTATGGCTATGGCAAAGATTGCCGAAAAAACAGAAGAGAGCATTGACTATCAGGCGAACTTCCGTATGCAGACGGTATCTTCTACCCCCAATATAACAAACGCAATTTCCCATGCTACGTGTACTACGGCGATGGACCTTGGTGCTACGGCTATTATAACTGTTACCAAATCAGGCGATACGGCGCGTATGATATCAAGTTACCGTCCGCCGTGCCCGATTGTAGGTACTACCACAGAGAAAAAAGTATATTATCAACTGGCTATGTCGTGGGGCGTTGTTCCCGTGATAAGTCAGGAGCAGGAAACAACAGACGATTTATTTGAACACGCTGTTGACTGTGCATTAAAAACCGGCTGTGTCAAAAACGGCGATCTGGTTGTTATTACCGGCGGTATACCCGTTGGCATCAGCGGTACTACAAATACGTTAAAAGCGCACCTTGTAGGGCACGTTCTTGTAGAGGGTAAATCTGTTACGGGTAAGTCTGTTTCGGCGCCTTTGTGTGTTGCACACTCTGCAGAAGAAGCAATTCACAACTTTAACGATGGCGACATTTTGGTTATCGACCAGACCTGCAACGAACTTTTACCCATTCTTAAAAAAGCATCGGGAATTATAACCGAGAGCGAGGGTATGGCAACTCATGCGGCAATTGTTGGTATGACGCTTGATATTCCTGTTATTACGGGTGCTAAAAATGCGCTGGCGATACTCAAAAGCGGCACAGTTGTTACGATTGACGGTCACCGAGGATTGGTATACAGCGGTGTTACAAAGATAATTTAAAAGGATTGAAAAATATGAAAATATTATCACTTGCACTTTTAGTTGTTGGTGCAGTTACAGCATACGGCGCAAGATTTTTTTTAGATAAGTTTTATAAAAAAGAATACAGCGAAAAAGAAATAGGTGTTTTAAAATCCATAGGACTTTTTATAGCACTTGCAGGTGCAATAATAATATTTACTATAAAATAAAGGGGAAAGTAAAAATGTGCAATAAATGCAGTAAGGAACTTCCAAAAAATTATAATCCTGCCGAGGCGGAGGAAAGGATATATAAAAACTGGGTGGAAAAGGGTTATTTTAAACCGTCTGATGACCGCACCAAGAAACCTTTTACTATTGTTATTCCGCCACCTAATGTTACAGGTCAACTCCATATGGGGCATGCTCTTGATGAAACTTTGCAAGACGTTTTAATCCGCTATAAAAGAATGGCAGGCTTTAATGCGCTGTGGATTCCCGGTACAGACCATGCCGGTATTGCCACACAGATTAAGGTTGAGGAAAACCTGCGTAAAGAAGAGGGCGTTACACGTTATGACCTTGGCAGAGAGAAATTCTTAGAACGTGTATGGGACTGGAAAAACCAGTACGGCGACAGAATTGTTACTCAACTTAAAAAACTTGGTACCTCGTGTGATTGGTCCAGAGAAAGATTTACCATGGACGAGGGCTGCTCAAAAGCGGTTAAGGAAGTGTTTGTAAATCTTTATGAGAAAGATTTGATTTATCAGGGTAGCAGAATTATCAACTGGTGTCCCAACTGTGCTACTGCACTTTCTGATGCAGAGGTTGAGTATGCAGAGCAGGAAGGACACTTCTGGCATATTAAATATCCCATTAAAGACAGCGACGGATATTTAACCATTGCTACAACACGTCCTGAAACACTTCTCGGTGATACTGCCGTTGCAGTACACCCTGATGACGAAAGATACACAGACTTAGTCGGCAAAATGCTTATTCTGCCTCTCGTTGGCAGAGAGATACCCATCATTGCCGATGAATACGTAGATAAAGATTTTGGTACAGGTGCAGTTAAAATTACACCTGCACACGACCCCAACGACTTTGAGGTTGGTTTAAGACACAACTTAGAGCAGATTAAAGTGCTCAATGACG
>JAZSLD010000221.1:0-5127 GCA_045535195.1 Clostridia bacterium
TGTCTTCCTAAGACCGCTTGGCCTCCGACTTGTCAGTATTAAGCCCCAACGGCTCAATAAAGAGTTGGTGTCTTTCTTTATCGGGGAAGCGTCTGATTTTATCTTCTATAGACGGGCAGTACCTTGGGCCTACACCTTCAATAAGTCCGTTAAAAAGTGGTGAACGGTGCATATTGTCGAGTATTATCTTGTGCGTGCGTTCGTTTGTGTATGTCATATGGCAGCAAATGGCGTTCGGGTTGGGATTAGTTGTTTCAAACGAAAAAGGCGTTATAACCTCGTCACCGTTTTGTATTTCCATTTTAGAAAAATCTATACTGCTTTTTGCAACTCTTGCAGGTGTACCTGTTTTAAAACGCATAAGTTTGATACCGTTTTCCGCAAGGCATGAAGAGAGTTCGTTTGCAGGGAACACCCCGTCAGGCCCGCCGGAGTATGCAACATCACCTACGATAATTTTTCCTTTTAAAAATGTGCCCGTGGCGATTATTACCGCTTTAACATCAAAACGTGCACCAAGATGTGTAGTTACAGAGCATACAGCGCCGTTACCGTCAAAGCCTATATTTACAATTTCCGCTTGTTTGAATTCCAAATTTTCCTGATGTTCAATGCGTTTTTTCATTTCGTCTGAGTAGGCACGTCTGTCTGCCTGAGCACGAGGTGAGTATACAGCAGGTCCTTTGCCCCTGTTTAATATTCTGGACTGTATTGCGGCAAAGTCAGCCACTTTACCCATCTCGCCGCCGAGTGCGTCAATCTCACGCACAAGTTGGCCCTTTGCAGTTCCGCCAATGCACGGATTACACGCCATATTGGCTATAAAGTCTAAATTTGTGGCAAACATTATGGTTTTGCAACCAAGACGTGCAGCGGCGAAGGCTGCCTCGCATCCTGCGTGACCGCCGCCTACAACTGCAACATCGTATGTTCCCATATGAAAATTATTGCCCATTTATATAACAAATCCTTCCTGTCATTTTCCAACGCAGTATGTTTCAAAAATTGTGTTTATAATATCGTCAGAAATTTCTGCACCATCTATTAAGTTAAGAGCGTTAGCCGCTGAGTGTATGTCGTCTATCGCCATATCAGGTGACAGCATTTTTACTGTATTGAGTGCACTGCTTGTAAAAGCACGTGCTTTTTTAACTGCGTCTTTTTCTCTCTCGCCTGAAAGAAGCGTGTCAGACTCGGTAAATTCTTCTATGCCGCTTATATAAATCTGCTCGATTTTATCCGTAAGTTCTTT
This sequence comes from Clostridia bacterium, assembly GCA_045535195.1. Lineage (GTDB taxonomy): Bacteria > Bacillota > Clostridia > UMGS1810 > UMGS1810 > SIG455. Next base: position 1,253 of record JAZSLD010000221.1, read on the forward strand.
AAGTCCGTCGCCGTTTTTTGCACAGAATTTTATTGCGTCAATTTCAAACGGCAACTCAAAGTTATCTGCAAGGTCGCACTTGTTTGCAATTATAACTGTGTTTTTATCTTTAACCATATCGTATATCTGCATATCGGCATCGTCTAAAGGCTTTGAGCAATCCATTACAAAGAGTACCAGTTCGGCAATCTCTGCTAAATTTTTCGCCCTTTCAACGCCTATGCTTTCAACAGTATCTCCCGTTTCGCGTATGCCTGCCGTGTCGGTAAGTTTTAGCATAAGGTTACCCACAGTTACCACTTCTTCAATAGTATCACGTGTAGTGCCGGGGATATCGGTTACTATCGCTCTGTCGCACTGTGCCAGCAAATTCATAAGCGAAGATTTGCCCACATTCGGCTTGCCGACTATTACAGTTGGTATGCCCTCTTTTGCAACTATGCCTTTGTCGGCATTTTCCAAAAGGTTGTCCATCATAGATACGGTTTTTTCAAGCGATTGTTCAATTTTGCCGTCTTCTGCCTCGTCCAGTTCCTCGGGAAAGTCAAACGAAGCTTGAATATAAGCGGCAGTTTCCATTAAACTCTCACGTATATTACGGATGCGCTCTGCCAGTTTTCCGTTTAAGTGGTTTAGCGCCATTTTATGCTGTAGTTTGGTTTTTGCGTTTATCATATCCATAACGGAACTTGCATAGGTTAAGTCTACTCTGCCGTTTAAAAAAGCACGCTTGGTAAACTCGCCTGCTTCGGCAGGACGTGCGCCAGCATCGTAAACTGCGCCCAGCACGGCTTTTGTAACATAAAGACCGCCGTGGCAGTTAATTTCCACCACGTCCTCTGCCGTAAATGTGTGCGGTGCACGCATAACACTTACAAGCACTTCGTCTATTACCTCGCCGTTTGAAATTATATGCCCGTAGTTAATACTGCGGTTTGGTGCATCAGCAAGTGCTTTTCCGCTTTTGGAACGAAAAACCTTATCCGCTGTTTGAACGGCTTCGCTGCCGCTGATGCGTATTACTGAAATGCCGCCTCTGCCATAAGGTGTGGAAACGGCTGCTATTGTATCGTAGTCCATGATAAACCTCACCAAAAATTATATACATTATATTATAACATTTATTAAACGATAAATCAACATTTTTCGCACCTGATAAACAAATGTATTTTTTATGAAAACACGGTAAAAATATACATATAAGGGGTGAAGTATGTGATAAGGAATCTGTTTTTATATAAAGAGCCAGCCGATAAGTATCAGTTTGAAATATCGGCTGATAACGATACACAAAATTCATCGCCCGAGCCGATGGAGAATGTCAGCAACGATATAAGTGTTAATTTGAAATATACAAAGTCGCTTTTTTCGTTCCCGCAAAACAGCGATATCGTTATCCGTGAGTTTGACGTAAGTGTAGAGGGTAAACTTTTACGAGGATTTGTAATATGCGCTGACGGGCTTGCAGGAAGTGCGCTTATTAACGAAAGCGTGCTTTTGCCGCTTATGTGCCTTTCAGATTTGGAACGCCGTCACGGCGAAAGCACGCACGATTATATATACAGGCGTTTAATCCCTCACGTGCGTCTTTCGCAAGAGACGGATATAAACAAACTTTTAAAACCGGTCAACTACGGAAACTGTGCTGTATTTATAGATACTTTGGACGTGGGATTTGGAATAGATGTAAAGTCGTGGGCGCACAGGGGCGTTGGTGAGCCTGCCAACGAAACTGTTATCCAAGGCCCGCACGAGGGCTTTAACGAGATGCTGCGTGCAAATACTGCGCTTATACGAAAAACGCTAAACACGCCTAACCTTGTTATGGAAACGGCAACTCTCGGCAAAACCAGCCAGACATATGCATCAATATGCTATCTTAAAAATGTGGCAAATTCATCACTTGTAGACGAGGTGCGGTACAGACTTAACAATATTGATGTTGAGTATATTTTGTCGTCGCTCAATCTTGCGCAGTATATAGAGGAGTCTACGTACCTTTCCATACCTCAGGTGGTTGCAACCGAGCGCCCCGACCGTGTGTGCAATGCACTCGTTGAGGGCAGGGTGGCAATAGTTGTAAGCGGTAGTCCGCAGGTGCTGATTGTGCCGACAACTATTTTTGATATGGCAACCTCGCCCGAGGATACGTACCTGCGGCTGCCGTATTCGTTTTTAATACGCATAGTGCGTATGGCGGCAATAGTGCTGTCGCTTTTGGCGCCTGCCGTATTTTTGGCGGTTATGAACTTTCATCAGGAACTTATACTGACTGATATTTTGTTTGCGTTATCTAAAGCACGTTCGGCGGTGCCGTTTTCGTCGCTTATAGAACTGCTTTTAATGGAACTTTCGTTTGAACTTATTAAAGAGGCGGGCATACGTGTTCCGGGGCCGGTAGGCTCTACACTCGGAATTGTTGGCGGACTTATTTTAGGGCAGGCGGCGGTTTCGGCAAATATTGTAAGCCCTATTATGATAATAGTGGTGGCGGTTACGGGTATAGCATCTTTTGCAATACCGAGTTACCAACTTTCGTTTTCGTTCAGGTTTATGCGGTTTATTTATACCTTTGCGGCGGCAGTTGCGGGTTTTTTCGGTATATTTACCGTTATGTTTATAGACACCTTGCTTATTGTAAACACCAAGTCTTTCGGTGCGGCATATGCGGCTCCGCTTGCACCGAGGACAAAATCTAAACTTGCAAATCTGTTCTTTACTGAGCCCATATGGAAAGGCGGCAGACGTCCTGATTATTTAGAACCTAAAGACAAACACGACAGTGCAAAAATAAGCCGTATTTGGAAATACAAAAAGAGGTGATAATATTTGTCCGACAGTAATATACGAAAAATCGGCAGCAGAGAGGCAACGTGGTTTTTGGTTATACTTTTTGTTTCAAAGATACTGTTTGCCGATATCAATGAATATATAAATTTTTCGGGAACAGCCGCATATATACAAACTGCTTGGTGTGCATTTTTAGTATTGGTGATTTTTGTTGTAACGTCTTACCTTTCGGGCGGTGACGATATTTTTTCTGCATCATATGCAGCGTTTGGAAATGTCGGTATGAAAAGTGTAGGTATATTGATATCGGCATTAATGTTACTTGATGCCGGCGTTATGTTCAGAGTATATGCCGATATTATAGCGTCGATTGCTTTGCCCGATTCATCGGATTTTTTTATAATGCTTTTGCTTATTGCGGCGGCAGGTTTTGCTGCATTTGCAGGGGTTGGAACGCTGGCATCATACGCATATGCAGCAGGTATTGTGCTTGTGGCATCGCTTGCGCTGATACTGGTTTTAAATACACCAAACTACACTTTATCTAATATCTATCCGCTGCTCGGTAACGGTGGCGATAAAATTCTATCAGGCATAGGCGGTATAAATGTATATGCAGATATTTTTCTTGTGTTTTTAATGTCTGTTTATTTTAAAAAGGGCGAGTCTGTAAAAAAGAGTGGTGTTAAAGCGATAATTATATCGGGTATTGCTATTACGGTTACTACGTTTCTTTATATACTAACGGTGCCGTATCCGGCGTCGTCGGGATTTGCATTGCCGATTTTGGAAATTGCGTTTGATGTTAATTTAGATGTAATATTCCAAAGGGCAGAGGGGCTGTTTTTGTTTTTGTGGATATTTTCCGGCTTTATATTAATAGGTGCGTATTTAAGTTTTTCTGTTTTGTCTTTTGAAAGGACCTTCAATCTTTCGGACAGACGTGCCGTTATAGGTGTGTTTTTACTGATTGCCGTATCTGTTGCGCTGTGCGCAGACACGTCGTCATTGCAAAGCGGAGTTTATACTGCGTTTTATAAAGTGTTTACTGCTGTTGCGTTTATACTGCCGCCTATAGTGTTTGG
>JAZSLD010000116.1:0-4881 GCA_045535195.1 Clostridia bacterium
GATGTATTGGACGAGGCTGCAGCATCCTTAAATGCAAAAGACCCCAACTTAAACGAAATACGTTCCCTTTATGACGAAGACGAGGAAATTTACGAAAAACTTACTGCGTTAGAGGACGAAAACGGCAACGTAAAAGGCGAAGAATGTTACGAAGAGCACGCGCATATAGTATCGCGCAGATGCCAGATAGAGCAGGAACTTAACACCTACCGCGCACAGCAAAAGCAGATGCGCTTAACAAGCGAGCATATTGCAGAGGTTATATCACGCAGAACGGGCATACCCGCCACAAGCATACACGAGTCCGACAGAACCAAACTTTTAAATTTAGAAAAACGCCTGCACGAGCGCTTAATCGGTCAGGACGCCGCAGTAACCGGCGTTGCTCAGGCAATCCGCCGCCGCAGAGCATTCAAGATGTCTGCAAAGCGCCCTGTTTCGTTTATATTTGTAGGGCCTACAGGCGTCGGCAAAACAGAACTTGTAAAAGCACTTGCTGAAAAACTTTTCGATGACGAAAAAATGTTTATCCGTCTTGATATGAGTGAATATATGGAAAAAGAGGCGGTTTCAAAATTAATTGGCGCACCTCCCGGATACGTGGGTTACGAGGAGGGCGGTCAGTTGACCGAAAAAGTACGCCTTAAACCGTACTCCGTTATCCTGCTTGACGAGATTGAAAAAGCGCACGCAGATGTGTTTAATATTCTTTTGCAGATACTCGACGACGGCAGACTTACCGACAGCCACGGCAAAGTAGTTAATTTTGAAAACACAATCATCATAATGACCTCAAACGCAGGCACACGCTCGTCGTCTATGGGCTTCGGCGGGGCAGAGGGCGGCAAAATAAGTACCAATGTTGATGCCGCACTTAAAGAAACTTTCCGTCCCGAATTTTTAAACCGTGTTGACGAGATAGTTGAGTTTAAATCGCTTACAAATGACGAACTCAAGCAGATTGCAGACCTTATGCTTAAAGACATCACCGCAGAGGTAACTGCACTCGGCGCAACACTTAATATAACCGAAAATGCTAAAAATGCCATAGTAACCGAGGGATATATCTATAAATACGGCGCACGTCCTATGCGCAGAACTATCCAGAATTATATAGAAAACCCAATTGCCGAAATGGCAATAGCGGGCGATATCCGTGTTGGCAGTACCATTACTGTAGATACAGACGAAAACGGCAAGATAAAATGCTCATTATGAATTTACCAAAACGAAAACCAACCAGATTAAAAGGATATGATTACAATACTCCGGGTGTATATTTTCTTACGGTATGCGTAAAAGACAGAAAACAGTTGCTCGGCAAAATTGTAGGGTGCGGCGATTTCGACGCACCGCAAATGATATTGTCTGATTATGGAATAATCCTTGATAAGTATATTAAATTGATGAACAAAAAATATTCTCATATGGCAATAGATAAATATGTAATTATGCCAAATCATTTTCATTTAATTCTCAATATTACAGATTACAAAAATAAACAAAACGGTGCGTCGGAGACCGCCGCACCCTACAATAGCGAAACATCAAAATTCATATCATTATTAAAGCGTTACTGTAACAGAGAGTATGGGATGAATATATGGCAATCTTCCTGCAATGACCACATAATCCGTGGCGAAAGAGATTACCAAAAGATTTGGGAATATATAGATACAAATGTGATAAGATGGGAAAAAGATTGTTTTTACAGTAAAACGGAGTAATGAAAAAACACTACTCCGTTTTACTTATAGACAAACTTAATCAATCTTTTACCTTTTCTATAACAGGTGCCATAAAGGCGAGCGCAACTGCGGTGATTATAATTTCGGGTATCATATACGAGCCGTTATATGCAAGCGAATATGCCAGCACGCTCTGCCCCTCTTCGGCATATACGCCCCATATTAAAATGCCCGAAAGTATATGGCACACATAGCGCAAAAACGCAACCAAAGCGCCCGATGCGGGTATTGCCCACTTTTTTCTGCCGAGTATTTTGTAAAATCCGCCCGCAAAGCCAAGCACGCCGAATGCGGCGATGTAGTCTAAAAATATTACAAGGAAGAAATTAAGTATAGTCTGCGTTGGTGGCGGATAAAAACCCGTCATCATCTGTATCAGCGAATAAACCACTGCAGACAGCACACCCCAGCGGCAATCAAGAATTACCGACACCGCAACCACAGGCACCATTGATGCCAGCGTTATCGAGCCGCCCTGAAGCCACGGCGCAGGTATAATTTTGGAAACCATCGCCAACACGGTTGCCAACGCAACCATAATGGCGGATATTGTTATTTTTTTAGTTTTTGTCATATTATTACCTCCATTTTATTAAAAAGCCTGCAGGACTTTTTGTAACAAAAAAAGCAATCCTTTTACGGATTGCTTAAAATCATACAAATATACTATTGCAATATATTTCCTACGACGGCATTATCCGTATCAGGTCAATGGGTCGGAACTCACAATCCCCTCTCAGCCTTTAACAAAAGCTCCCCAAATATTTAATTTTCTTTAGTATAACACGTGACAGAAAAAATGTCAATATATGTTTTAGCAAAATCAACACTGCCGGAAGCCACCTAAATATCATCAGTGGCTGAAGGCAGTATTGCTCTGCAAAGAATAATGATAAATGTATTGCCTTTTCAAGAAAAAAATGTTATAATCCAGATATTATTAGAGGTGAACACTATGCCGAAACAAAAAATATCTCAATGCGAAAGTTGCGCATATTTTGATTATGATGAGGAATACGATTGCTATGTTTGTACAATGAATTTGGACGAGGACGACTACGCCTCGTTTATGGGCGGACACAACTCCTGCCCGTATTACCACTTTTATGATGAGTATAGTATTGTAAGAAAACAGAATTAAAAAAAGCCACGGATTTTCCGTGGCTTTTAAAGTGTGTTGATAACCCGAACAGTTTCCTCTTTATCAGCAGAGATCTGTTTTTTTAATTCGTCAATATTTTTAAATGCTATCTCTCCGCGCAGTTTTTCAATAAATTTTACGGTTATCTGCTTGCCGTACAAATCACCGCCGAAGCCTATTATATGGGTTTCGGCTTTTATTTTGTTGTCGCTGTCAACCGTGGGGTTTGCGCCTATGTTTGTTATGGCAGGATATGTTTTGCCGTCAAGGTCTACTTTCGTTGCATACACGCCGACTGCGGGGAGTAAAGATATGTTTTCCGTACTCATATTAATAGTTGGAAAGCCTATTTCCCTGCCGAGTTTTTTGCCCTGCAAAACTTTAGATGTAATTTCAAAAAACTTTCCCGTCATAAGATAAGCGGATTTTACATCACCTTTTTTTATTTGCTCACGTATGCGGGTGCTGCTTATAGGCTCGTTTTCAAAAAGCACGGGCTTAGCAACCGTTATTCCCAACCCGAATTTTTTGCACAACTGTTCCATTTGGGACGCATCGCCTGACCGGTCTTTGCCAAAGCGGAAATTAAACCCTACTATAACGTGCTTTGCCGAAAGTTCGGTTTTTAATATGCGGACAAATTCTTCAGGCCGCGTTGCTTTAAACTCGTCCGTAAACGGCTGACAGTAAATATTTTCAATGCCGTTTTGGTATAAAAGATTGTTTTTCTCGTCATCGTCTGTTATGGCATATTCTCCGCTTGGGAACGTGTATGCAAGCGGTGCAAGGTTTTTACTTTTGCAAATATCAAGTGCCAGCGACAAAAGATGCTGATGTCCTTTGTGCACGCCGTCGAATTTGCCTATAACAACGGCAGATGGCATAGAGAATTTTCTGTTTTCTAAAATCATTTTCAGTTACCTGCATAAAAATTTTTAACTATCTTTAAAATGCCGTCTTCCACCTTACCAACACACAGAAAATCGCCTTCGCTTCCGTACACTCTGTACTGTCCGTCTGCAAGGTCGGTTTGTAAAAACATTCCGTTTAATATCTGTGTTGTGCGTTTTTGGTCAAGATGCATTTCGGGTAAATTGGAAAAAACGGCATCTGTTGGTATAATAAGGCTTTTTATATCGCCACCTTCGGCGATTGCACGTATTTCGTCAAGCGTTTTTGCGCTCTGTAAAGTAAACATAGCCGATTTTGTGCGAACTAATGCCGTCATTGTTGCGCCCGTGCCGAGAGCATCGCCTATATCTGCGCATAATGTACGTATATACGTGCCTTTAGAGCAACCCACACGCATAGAAAATTCGCCGTTTTCAAAATCGCTTATGTCGATGCTATGTATGGTTACAGTACGGCTTTTGCGCTCTACCTCAATGCCGCTGCGTGCGTATTCGTAAAGTTTTTTGCCGCCAATTTTAACAGCCGAATACATTGGCGGAGTCTGGCTGATTTCGCCGACAAACTTTTTGGCGGCATCTATTACCATATCCTCTGTTATATGCGAGCAGTCGGATTCTGTTAAAACTTCGCCCCAAATATCTTCTGTATCGGTAGTTATGCCAAGGCGCACACGTGCTATGTATTCTTTGTCGGAGCACGTCAGCATATCGCTTACTTTTGTGCCTTTGCCCACGCATATGGGCAGTACGCCCGTTGCCTGAGGGTCAAGCGTACCCGTGTGCCCGACTTTTTTTGTGTCGAGTATTTTGCGCATTACGGCAACAACGTCGTGCGAGGTGAACTCCTGCTCTTTATTTACTATTATAATTCCGTTAATAAATATCACCTCGATGGGAAAATTTTAATTTTTATAAAGAAATAAAATGACATTAAGTCATCGAGGCTGCGAAGCCATTATGGTTTATGGTTTTAAAGGTCGACCTATGGAAGAATTGGAAAGCAAATTACAGCGAAAGCGTGACTGCTTAACCGTAAAACGGCGCGGTTATATTTCCTATTACAAATATAGCGCCGTTTTAG
>JAZSLD010000204.1:0-7153 GCA_045535195.1 Clostridia bacterium
AATCGTTAAGAGCCTTAGCCATAGGAGCGAGGCAGTTTGTTGTGCAAGATGCTGCAGAGATGATTGTATCATCAGCAGTAAGTGTGTTTTCGTTTACGCTGAAAACGATAGTTTTAAGGTCGTTACCTGCAGGAGCAGAAATAACAACTTTTTTAGCACCGGCATCGATGTGAGCCTGGCTCTTCTCTTTAGAGCAGTAGAAACCTGTGCACTCTAAAACAACGTCTACGCCGATTTCTCCCCAAGGAAGATCAGCAGCTTTGGGCTCGCTGTAGATTGTGATTTTTTTACCGTCAACGATAATAGCGCCTTCTGCAGCTTCTACAGTGTGACCGTCGTATCTGCCCTGTGATGAATCGTACTTGAGAAGATGCGCAAGCATTTTAGGATCTGTAAGGTCGTTGATTGCAACTACCTCATAACCTTCTGCACCGAACATCTGACGGAAAGCCAGACGACCGATACGTCCAAAACCGTTAATAGCAACTTTTACTGACATAGTAAAAACCTCCTAAAAATAAAATTAGAAATTATTTAACTACAAATTTAAGGGGAAAAAATTCCACCTAAAATGTATTTTAACACATTTATTTAAAATATGCAATATAAATTGTTAATGAATTAACGAAGAAAATTACTCAATCATATATACTTTTTTCATAACAACATCTTCTACGGGTTTGTCGTTATAATCAGTTTCTACAGCGGCTATTTCGTCAACCACTTCAATTCCCTCTATAACTTTACCGAATGCAGCATATCCGCCGTCTAAGTGCGGTGCCTCTTCAATACAGATAAAGAACTGGCTTGATGCGCTGTCGGGCATCATAGAACGAGCCATTGAAAGAACGCCTCTTTCGTGCTTTAAGTCATTGGCTATGCCGTTCTGCAAAAATTCGCCTTTGATTTTTTTGTCAGAGCCGCCCATACCTGTGCCCTCGGGGTCGCCGCCCTGAATAACAAAACCGGGGATTACTCTGTGGAATGTTAAACCATCATAAAAGCCCTCTGCCACAAGGTTTTGAAAATTTTCAACCGTAATGGGCGCTTTGTCGGGGTACAGTTCAACAACCATACTTTTGCCGTTTTCCATTTCAATTTTAACTTTGTTGCTTATCATTTGTGAATTACCTCCCTCTGTGCATGAAGAAAATGTTATCATCTGCATAACAGATAAAAACAGTGCAAGCACTTTTCCCATATAAACATCCTCCGTTATGTATTTTTATAACATATCTAATTATATATTGAATTAAGATAAAAATCAAGGGCTCACACTACATATTTTTGCCACACTCTAAATATTATATACAGAAAGGGGTTGCGCTCAGTTTGGATAAAATACTTTTAATCGACAGACAAGGCGATAAATGGATATTTAACTGCGACGGCAAAGGCAGACTGTGCTACAGCAAAAACGGCGAAAATGAACAGATTTTGCTAAACAACGCAAAAGAGGATTTTGATATCATAACAGACAATGACGGCAATTTTCACCTTGTGTTGCAGACTGCCGACGGAAATCTGGTGTGCCTGATATACGATTTTGAAAACTGGAAAAAATATATCATTCTTCAAAGCAGAACAGACAAAAACTGTATGAGTAATTTTAAACTTTTTTATCATAACGGCAAAACACATTGCTTTTATCTGTTTAAGTCCGGCGAAAAGACCATGCTGGTGCACCATATATTCAGCGCGAGCAATCCGTCTGTAACACCCGAGGTTATATCGTACGCAGACCCGTCTAAAAATTTCAGTTGTTGCATAGACGCTGATGGCGATATACATATATTTTATTTTAACGAAAACTCTTTATTTCAATATAAAATATTTTCGTCAAACAGATACGAAGACCGTTCTTTATCCGCAGAAGACGACATTAAAAGTATATATTCGATTTACGGAAACGGAATACATCTGCTGTACACAGCAAAAATGAAATCTTACTACACCTTGGTATACTACAACCTCAATGCAAAAGAACGCAAAATTATAAGTTTTGGCGACAGCAACATATCTTCCTGCTGCATATATACACACGAAAACGATATATTCGTGCAATGGCGTGAGCGCACAAGGTGTTATCAATGCCAGTCAAGCGACAGCGGCGCAACATTTAAAAAACCTGTATTTATAGCAGAAAGCCGAAACAAGCATACCGAGCCTATACGTATACGCTCTAAAATCAATCCGCGCTGCGCAAATGCCGACAGATGCATTGCAATCTCCGGCAACGGCACGTTAGATATACTAAACGCCGAGCAATGCATCGGCACACGCACCGCTGTAAATATCAACAATAAAAATCACAATCCCGAAAAAAATGACTATAATATTATAGACGGCGCATTTGCTGACGAAATTAAAATTATGCAATCCAAAATCCGCGAGAACGAAAAAGAACTTATCCGTTTAAATACTATTATAAACACTTTGTCAGAAAAATTAAGCGCTATTGCAAAACCGGCTCCGAAATTAAAACCCGTCCCTGAAAAAAGTACACTCAACGAAAATGAAATCGGTGAAATCAATATGGAAAATTACGAAATTTTTAAGAAAACCGAGATTGAAGATATAGAATTTGATAACTCAATAACATTTTAAAAGGAGTAGATTATGCCAAACCAATTCATATATCCTTACGTTAGATTTTTAAACGCTTCGCCCGATAACGGCAGAGTAAGTTTTTATGTTAATGATCAGGAGTTCTTTACAGATTTTCCGTTCGGTCAAATTAGCGGTTACAAACAAATCCCTGCAGGAGAGGTTACTTTCCGAGCAGTCTGGAATGACGGCGGCGAAAACATCATATACACCTTGCAGGCGAACATAGAAAACGGCGATGTTCTAACACTTGCGCTTGCAGGCGAACAAACGTCAAGAACTCTTGTGCGTATTAACGACACGGTAGAAAAAAACAACTTTAGGGCAGCAAACATACGTATAGCAAATCTAGTATCGGATTTTGACGGATTTGATATTTACGCAAACGGATTTCCTATTTTAGAAGATATCGAATTTTTAGAAGTGAGCGACTATATTATGCTGCGCCCGAATATGTATACGTTTAAAATCCTGAGCGAAGACACAGACAATGTTATTCTAAACACCGGCAATCAGGACCTACAGGCACGAAAATTCTACACGCTGTTTATAATCGGTGCCGCCGAAAGCGAGGGCGAACCCGTAAAAGCAATTTTTGCAACAGACGCAATGTCGTATGAGGGACAGTATCTGTAATATACAAAAAGCACCGCAAATAATCGCGGTGCTTTACTTTTTTATAATGAGCAAGCCTGTAAGCCGGGTTCTGTATATGACAGCCATCTATCTACCCTGCACATTTCTGTACAGGTCAAGCCACCTTCTCGAGATTGACCGTGCAAGTCGTTTACCTCACTGCGGTGTTGCATCGGATGGGGTTTACACGTCAGGGCGATCTCCCGCCCCACGGTGAGCTCTTACCTCACCTTTTCACCCTTACCGTATAATACGGCGGTTTTTTTCTGTTGCACTTTCCTTAGAGTCGCCTCCACCGGGAGTTACCCGGCACCCTGCACTGCGATGCCCGGACTTTCCTCATACAAAGCCTTTCGGCATTTTGCACGCGGCTGTCCAGCTTACTCAAAGATATATTATCATTTAGTTTTTACTTTGTCAATTATCTTATATGATTTTTAAGTACAGAAACATTGGCACGGCTTATAACAAATTCAACATCTTTAAATTCTTTTTCAAGATAATTTTTAATAAGTTCAGTAAAGATAACCTCTGTACCATAGTGCCCTGCATCTATTATTGCAATGCCGTTTTCATATGCTTTTCGTGCAACGCTGTATTTAACATCGCCCGTAATGAGCACATCAACGCCGTTTTCAATGCACATATCCAAAATATCGCTACCGCTACCACAGTTTAAAGCGACTTTTTTTACTTTTCTGCCTGACTCACCAACATATTTCACAGCGTCAAGATTTAATCTTTCTTTACACAGATTAATCACATCAAGCAAAGTTATATCTTCGCTAAATTCGGCATATCTTCCAAAACCTGCATCGGGTGCAGTTTGTTCCATTATGCTTGTATTTAAAAACCCTAATTTTTCAGCAAGATAATCGTTTAAACCGCCTTTTGCACAATCCATATTGGTATGTGCCGCATAGTGGCAGATGCCAAGTTTACACATACAGCGTATCATTCTCTGCTGAGGGTCGGATTCAGTCATACGGTTTATGGGCGAAAACATTATTGGGTGATGCGATACAATCATATCAGCACCTATCTCTGTCGCCTCTGCCACAACGTGTTCATCATTATCTAAGCAAATCAGCACTTTTTTAATTTCTTTATCCATATCGCCAACAAGCAGACCTACATTATCCCAATCGCACGCAAGATAGCAAGGAGCAAGTTTTTCTATATGATTTGCAATATCGGAACACTTTATCATAACATATCTCCTTTTTTATCAAGTATAAGTATGTAAATCCGCTTGAGTATATTTATGCGGATTTACATACTTATACTTTTAACATATTTGAAGAGCAATAGTGGCTGAACGAGCATAAATATCTCAAGTGAGTTCAGTCACTATTGCCTTTAGTTTCATCACTCTATCACTTCATCAATTTCAATTACTTCAAATTCTTTGTCTATCTCTATGCACTTACCGCAGTTATCGCAGACTTTGTCGGGATTTAAATCGCACATTTCGCATTCACCGCAGCGGTCACAGATTTTATCGTCTTCCAATATACAAAAGTATCTGTCCATAGCAATACCTCTTACAATATATTTTGTGCGCCAACCATAATGGCAACTTTGGCACTTTCATAAGTTAAGCCGCCCTGATAGTATGCAATGTACGGCTCTTTTAAAGGTCCGTCGGCTGAAATTTCTATAGACGAGCCTTGAGTAAATGCTCCTGCCGCCATAATAACCTGACTTTCATAGCCGGGCATATCCCACGGCATAGGAAGTACAAAACTGTCAATAGGTGCACCTTTTTGAATACCCTGACAAAATTTAATGAGTTTGTCCGCCTCGCCAAGTTTAACGGCAGTAATTATATCTGTACGTTTAGTATCAAATCGGGGCATTACGTCATACCCCATCTCATCAAGCAACGCACTGCAAAAAATTGATGCCTTAACACTTTGTGCAACTATATGCGGTGCCATAAAAAAGCCCTGATACATAAGCGCATTGTTGCCTAAAGTACTGCCACATTCTCTGCCGATACCGGGGCAGGTCATGGCATATGATGCAAGTTCTATACACTCTTTAGTTCCTGCTATGTAACCGCCGGATTGTGCAAGTCCGCCACCGGGATTTTTAATAAGCGAGCCGACTATCATATCAGCACCCACCTGCGTAGGTTCTATAGTTTCTACAAACTCTCCGTAGCAGTTATCTACAATACAGATAATATCTTTGCGTATGGATTTTACAAAAGATATTATTTCGCCGATTTTCTCTACTGAAAGTGACTCTCTCCACGCATAGCCTTTTGAACGCTGGATTGCAACCGCTTTGCAGGTGTCGTCAATGGCATCTCTCAAGCCGTCAAAATCCACCTCAGAATTTATAAGGTCCACCTGACGGTAGTTTACTCCGAACTCTTTAAGCGAGCCCTTCTGGTCACGTATGCCGATAACCTCTTCTAAAGTATCGTACGGTTTACCCGTAGCGGCAACCAAAGTATCACCCGGACGCAGAACCGCAAAAAGGCAGGTTGCAATAGCGTGTGTGCCGTTTACAAAACTATGGCGCACAATAGCATCTTCAGCACTGAAAGCGTCGGCATAAACTTTATCAAGAGTATCTCTGCCGATATCGTCATAACCATAGCCCGTAGTAGAGCCAAGGTGTTCGGCAGAAATATTGTGGTTTTTAAAACTCTTTAAAATTTTAATGCCGTTATATTCGCCTATCTCATCAGTTTTTTTAAGTTGCTGTGCGCACTTTTCTTCAGCACGCATTGCCAAGTCAATAATACGTTGAGATATACCATACTCTGCTTTTAATATATTTGCTGTTGTTTCTGTCATAACTGTTCTCCAAACATATTTTTTTCTAAAAATGCACCGATTAACCTGATGCACTCGTTTACATCGTTAATATTAACCATCTCTGACGGAGTGTGTATATATCGTGTGGGGACGGATACTGCGCCCGTAAGCACACCGCCACGTGTAAGTTGCATAGCACCTGCGTCTGTTCCTCCACAGTCGAGCACCTCGTACTGAACTTTGATGTCCTTTTCCTCCGCAACATCGGTAAGGCAATCTCGTACTGCTTTAGAGCATATAACCGACCTATCCATAACCTTTATACAAGCGCCATCACCTATTTTAACCGCCATACGTTTGCAGTTGGGTGTGTCGCCCGTGTCGGTAACGTCAACAGCAAGGGCAATATCAGGATTAACATCAAAACCTGCGCCTTTTGCACCACGAAGACCAACCTCTTCCTGTGATGAGAACACAAAATACAAATCGTAAGGTGAATTTTTGATGTGTTTTATAACGTCTATTAAAATATACACGCCTATTCTGTTATCAAGCGCTTTAGAAATTATATGGTCGCCCGCGGTTTCCATATCGCCCAAAAAAACCGCCATATCACCGATTGACACAATTTTTTCGGCTTCTTCCTTATTTTTAGCACCTATATCTATATACATATTTGAAAGTTTGAGTTCTTTCATATCCTCTATGGCTTCTTCATAACCGACTACACCAACAGCGCCGTTTGCAAAACGTACACGCTGGTAAAGGCAGCAATATTTATCTAATCCGCCAACGGGCGCAAAGCGCAAAAAACCTTTTTCGTCTATGAATGTTACCATAACACCAATCTCATCTGCATGGGCACATACCATAGCACGTTTACCGTTACCCTTTATATGCACTATAAGGCTGCCGAGCGCATCGGTAAATACATCATCTGCAAACTTTTCTACCTCGGATTTTATTATATCACGTATACAGTCTTCATTACCTGACGGTGACGGGGTTTGTGTAAGTTTTTTCAAAAGTTCCATCAGATTATACCTCCAAGTTTCCATGAATTTTCGGCAATAGTCTTAACAAGAGTAAGCGTATGTTCAAAATCTGCCATATCAGCAACGCAAACGGGTGAATGGATA
>JAZSLD010000096.1:0-1900 GCA_045535195.1 Clostridia bacterium
GTGCGTGAAAAAACGCAGAGCGAAGTGGAAAAGTCGGTATCAAAAAGGCTTACGGTACATCAGTTCGGCGATATATGGGTGGACAATGTTGACAATCCCACAAAAGCAATGGTTATTTCAGACGGAGTGTTTGCGGCGGCAAACTCTAAAAAAGCGAACGGCGACTGGGACTGGCGCACCATCGGCACAGCCGATGCATTTATGGCGGACACAATTAATGCACCGTGGCTTAATGCCGGATATATAGACACCGACAAAATCACAATCCGTTCTGCCGACGGGAATGCGTGCATAACAGGCAACGAATTCCGTATTACCACAGCAGACGGTTTTGAAGCCACTATGTCTGCCGACGAGGGGTTTAAATACATATACAAGCGTGACGCATACGGAAACCCGTACGATTACACAGTATTTAACCACGAGGGGCAAAAACGCTACTGGCACGGCAATCTGATACCCTCTACATACCAGTTCGCAAAAGGTATTGTATACGGCGACCCTGACTCTTACTCCGTTATAGAACTAAAGGGAGCAGCGTGGCTTGAGGTTGCAAAAATATACAATAAAATACTTAACGATTCTTCTATAACAGATACAGAGAAAAAAGAACTTCTTAACCAGATGATACGTGCTTCTACAACGCCCACAAGAATTACCAGTTCTATGAGCCAGACCGGCGCCGTAATACTGCTCAACGAATTTTATACTTATCAGTTTAGCGACTATACTACTGTACCAATGATATACGAAGTAAACAAAAAAGGTACAACAATCACTATTGGCAGGCATAGCACTACTCTCTATTACGATGGTGCAGCAATGATGTACTATGGCGCAGGAGGTTATGTGCGTGGCGTTGGACTTGCGGACAATATATGCTACAGTATTGAAGCGGTTTACGATATTGCCGCCACATTAGATATTGATTATGAATAAAAAGGGGGGATTTTAAATGTCTGATATTATTATATGGATTAAACTTATATTTGCTGGCATATGCGGAGGACTTACGTACATATTCGGCGGACTTGACGCAGTGCTTAAAATTCTTATTATACTAATGGCTATCGACTACATAACCGGTGTATGTGCGGCAATTTACCGAAAAGAACTTTGCAGCAGAACGGGCTTTAACGGAATATTAAAAAAAGCAGCCATTCTTTGCATAGTAGCGTGTGCGCATATGATTGGAGCAATTATGAACGTGGCAGAAATACGCTCTGCCGTAATCGGTTTTTACATTGCAAACGAGGGCATAAGCATAGTGGAAAACGCAGTCTCGTTAGGTGTTCCGATGCCGCAAAAACTTATTGATATTCTTAACAAATTTAAAGAAACGGAGGCAAATGTAAATGATTTATAAATTTAACATTTCGGCAGATACAATCGTTTTAAACGGCAGCGCAAGCGCAGTATCGGGTAGTGTGGGGTATTACTGCTGTGAGTTTTCATTCTCGCATGAGTGGGACGAACTTTCAAAGTTTGCCGTTTTTATGTGCGCAGATGACGTGTACACAGTTGAGATAACAGATAATACCTGCTCTATTCCTGCCGAGGTTATCTCTAATGCAGGTACTGTT
Source organism: Clostridia bacterium (assembly GCA_045535195.1). Classification (GTDB taxonomy): domain Bacteria; phylum Bacillota; class Clostridia; order UMGS1810; family UMGS1810; genus SIG455. The sequence goes on from JAZSLD010000096.1 coordinate 1,584, forward strand.
ACAGTCGGTGTGTACGGCTCAACAATGCACACGGAAAATCCTCTGCGCATAAGTACGGATTTGGCGCATATTATTATTAAAGAAGGTGCATATCGTGAGGGGACAGCCCCCGAAGTGCCGTCTGCCGATTTGTGGGAAATATATTTTAAACGCACTACTAAAAAAGCCAGGCAGGTAGCGATAGATTCGGGTACAGCCGCAGCAGATGCCGCAAAACAAGGTTTTGCAGATACTATTGGCGATATTGAAACGGCGCTCGACAATATAATCTCTATACAAAACGCTCTTATCGGAGGTGAAAGCGTATGAGTATAGCA
>JAZSLD010000058.1:0-6759 GCA_045535195.1 Clostridia bacterium
CCCTGTAACATATAATACAAGCACATTTATTTAATTGTAACACAGCATAATGCCAAAGTCAAACTAATCAAATCCCCACTCTTTATACACTACTTAAGTTCTTGGAAAAGCACCATATAAAAAATGGGGTACAAATACTCAATACTGACCTACATATTCACGCACTCTTAATGGTATACCCATATCGTCAGCGATTTTTTGGCAGCGCTCGATATCTTCTTTTGAAATAACGTCTACCACGGTGAAAGTCACCTTATCTACAACAGTTTTACACTCAGCAGCAAATTTAAGCATTGCATCGAAAGATTTTTCACCATAGCAACTGTTGGTTACTTTCTGATAAGACAGCGCATCAGGTGCGTTAAGGCTGATGGACACAGCATCAACCAAGCCTTTGAGTTCAAGTGCGGTATGTTCTCTGCCGTTTATAAGGTCGGAAAGGCCGTTTGTGTTTATACGTATGGGCAGGTCTGTTATAGTTCTTATATACTTTGCCACATCGCACACAACGTCTAACCTTTCCAAAGGTTCGCCGTATCCGCAGAACACTATTGACGAGAATTTTGACAAATCCCAGTTTTTAAACTCTGCTTTTATTTCATCTGCAGAAGGTTCTGTTCCCTCAAACCACAAACTGCCCGACTGGCGTATGGTATCGCCGTTATTGCGTATACAAAACACGCACGCACACGGGCATTTATTCGTTACGTTAATGTACAAACTTCCTTCAAGTTCGTATAAAGTTGTCATTAAAATCACTATCCTTAACTAAATCTCTTTTTAACATTTGACTTATCAAGCGCATATCCCAAAGCAACAAACACAACTATGCTTGAAAACGGCTGAACCATACCTGCAAACATATTAGCAAGCGCTGTTGCCATATTGGCATATATAATCCAGTCGGCAACAAAATACCCTGCAACGCCTATAACGCTGGCAATGATTGAGGCTACAAGCGTGCGTAGTGATATTATCTTATCACCTTTTGCGGAAAAAGGCAATATAAGCAGCGCCTTTATAATTACAGTTGGTAAAACATACACTACATAACCGCTGAAAGCGTCTGCAAGTCCTGCACCGATAGCGCCTGCCGCCATTGCATACGGCATAGGCAACATAGCCGCCGCAAGATATATAAATGCGTCGCCTATATGTACGTATCCTCCGGTCATAGGTACGGGGAGGTGTATAAACATTGTCGCCACATACACCAATGCTGCAAACAGCGCAGTCATAGTCAATTTTCGTGTTTTCATAATTCACAAATCTCCTTTATAAATTTTTCAAAGCAGATGCCCTCTAAATACGTAAGTCCCTGCTCATAAGAATACTTTGCCGCTTTTTCAATGAACTTTGTAGCAAACTCCACACCGTCGTGGATAGGTTTGCCTTTTGCCAAAAAGCCGCATACGATAGACGCAAAAACATCACCCGTACCCGAATAATAAACGGGGACCATCGGCGAGCAGTATTCGTGTTCGCCCTCGGGAAAGTATATATAGTTTATCGCCTTGCCGTCACGTTTAATACCCGTGATAACCACATTCTGCGTGCCGAGTGCGCATATTGCCTGCGCCATTGCACGTGCCGTTTCGGCAGATATATTATCGCCCGAATATTCAATTCCGCTTAATATTGACGCTTCTGTTACATTAGGTGTTACAACATCTGCGTAACTTATAAGGCGCTTCATCTTATCGCAAAGTTCGTAAGTGTAGGTGGAATATATCTTGCCGTCGTCACCCATTACGGGATCTACCAGAACTTTTGTGTTTTCTTCACGGAATGTACTGAAAAAGTTTTCTGCAATATCAATCTGCTTTTCAGAGCCAAGAAAACCCGTATATATGCAACCAAAATGCATATCATACGCTTTCCAGTCCTCTATAAAGCGCTCCATTTTATCGGTATAGTCGTCAAAAAAATATTTATCGTACCCCGTATGGTTAGAGAGTATAGCTGTTGGAAGTGCGCAGCATTGCAAACCGAATGCGCCAAGGATTGGCATTGCCGCAGTGAGTGAGCATCTGCCTGAGCCTGACATATCGTTTATCGCTGCAACTGATATAATATCTGACACTTTTTTCACTTCCTTATCATTTACAAATAGTATCTATCTTTTCAATAAAGTCATCAAATGTGGTGGTGAAGATATAGTTCATAATAAGTATATCGTCAACACCGTATTTTTCCACAAGTTCATCTACAGTTCCGTAGTACGAGCGCGGGTCAACCGCCAATACGGTTGTGTAGTTATTTGTAAGCAAAGGCAAAAGTGCGTTTGCATAAGAGTCTTTTATAACAAGCACCGTTTTGCCGTTTGAAACGTCTGTATTAATCTCGGCAAGCGAGTGGTCACCGCCCATAAACACGCTGTATTTAGGTGTGCCCTCGGGTGCAACGTAAATTCTGCTGTTATACTCAACCACTTCACCGTTTTCCATAGTAGACGCTTTTACGGTGTGGTTTGTATCGCCCTCAAACCATTCGATTATATCGGGCTTATTTGCAAGGCTTGTGTCGTTCGCCTGATTATATAAAAATCCTAAAAAGCCATCGGCTGTTTGAAGTTTTAAAGACGAAAGTTCTACAGGCGTATGCCCTGCCGCCTCTGCAAATTTGGCATACGCAAGATATGCGCCCCTTTGAGTCCAGTGGTGGTCTGTGCGGAAATATATATAATCGCCGGCGTTATCTTTCATTACATCATATGCGTTCACTTTAACTACATCATCAGAAATTGCGCTGTAAATTCTGTCTATAGCAGTTTTCTGGCTGTCAGATGATTTTGCATAAATATCTGCCGCAAACTCAATCTGCGTAGGTATAAGCATAGAATATACATTTGCTTTGCCCGAAAATGCGTCTGCATACTTATTAACAGCAGCAGCGTATGCAGCACCGCTTTGGGGATTATCTTTGTATATCTCCATAATGCGGTCGCCAAGCACAAGCAAGCGTGAACTTTCGTCACTCTCTCCCCCTGCGCCGAGGTCTTTTTTAACAGACACGATTTTACCAAGGTTTGTTTTGATACCCTTGAACTCATTAACTTTGGAAGAAAACGCAGTGAACTTACTGCGCATACCAACATTATCGGCAAGGTATTGTTCAAACTCACGGGAAAAAGTTCCCGAAAACAGCGTTTGTGAAGTTAGTTCGGGCATTTCTTTTAAAGTTCTGTTTTCGTTTACGGCACTTTGCTCGTCTTCAGGCATAACAACGCCTATAACAAAAAACGCAAGGAGCAATGCCAGAAAAACTGAAATTGTAATCTTTGTTTTCATAACTGTGCTCCTCCTTAAAACCTGAAATACAAAAACGGATTATATGTGGAGCCCACCAGCAAGGTGAAAGATATTATAAGCACAACTGCAACAAGCAACGGCGAACATACCATACCTGCCGCAGGATGCTTTTCTGTAATTTTAAGATACAGATTTTTAGGGTACGGTGTTGACGATACAAAAAGCAGAACAAGCAGAAAAACATTAGATGTCAATGTTGAAAGCGCTGTTAAATCCACCAATGTGCCGTTAGTGCCAAACGCCGCTTTTAAAAACAGCCATATGCTGCCAATATCCGTAAAATAGAACAACGTCCAACCGAAAAAGATTATTATACTGCTGTATATAAGTCCAAGAGGTTTTGGCAGTTTCATAAGTTTGCCGCCGAAAAGTTTCTTTTCCACAATAAGCAGAATTCCGTAATAAAGCCCCCAAAGGATAAAGTTCCAACTTGCACCGTGCCAGAAACCCGTGAGCATCCACACAACAAGGATATTGCGTATCTGGAACTTTCTGTTGCCGCCAAGCGGGATATACACATAATCCCTGAAAAAGTTGCTAAGCGACATATGCCATCTGCGCCAGAATTCGGTTACACTTGTAGAGATATAGGGGTAGTTGAAGTTCTCAAGAAATTTAAACCCGAAAAATCTGCCCATACCTATAGCCATATCAGAATATCCCGAAAAATCAAAATAAATCTGGAATGTATACATTATCATACCCAGCCACGCACCAAGTACCGAGGCAGAGGTTAAATCCCCGCCTATTAACGCCGTGGCAACTGCGCCTGCACTGTTTGCAAGGATTACTTTTTTAAACATACCCTGCGCAAAGCGATACACGCCGTATTCAAAATCCTGCGCAGTAACGGTGCGGTTGTTAATCTGTCTGTCGATGTCGGCATAACGCACGATGGGGCCTGCAACCAGTTGCGGGAACATTGAAAGGTACGTAAGGTATTTAAGCGGCGATTTCTGCACATTTGTATCGCCACGGTACACATCTATTGTATACGAAATGGTCTGGAACGTATAAAACGATATTCCAAGCGGCAGAGAAAAACCGTTAAACGGAATATTAAGACCAGTTATCATATTGATATTATCAACGATAAATCCCGAATACTTAAACACAAACAAAATGCCGAGGTTTATGACAAGCGACGAAATCAATGCCGCCTTAGCCTGCCAATGCCCTCTGAATTTATCTATCACTCGGGCGCAGGTATAGTCAAGCATAGCGCTGAAAACAAGCATCAGCACCCACACAGGCTCGCCCCATGAATAAAATATTAGCGATGATATAATCAATACGATATTTTTATACGTAAGGTTCTTTGACAAGTTATATGCCAAAAGTACCGTCGGCAAAAATATGCACAAAAACAGTAAACTTGAAAATACCATTATTTAAACTCCTTATTATCTTACCATATCCAGAATAGACTGCCGTATTCCTGTAGAGCCTGCAGAAACGGGATAATTGATAATCACCAAATCATCAAAACGCACGAAGTTATAAAAATCGACAAGGTTAAAACGCTCGGTATTGCCGCCAAATCCGTTGAACTTGCGCGGGTCAACCACATAAACCTCCTGATAATTGTTAAGCGCCCACGTAGCAAAAGCGTTACCGAACGACTCTTTAATTATTACCAGTTTTTTGCCGTTGTTTACGTTTGTAACCATAACCGTAAGCGGATTGTCGCCGCCTATAAAGCATGAATATGAATTGAGTTTTGCAGAAACGGGAGATATGTTTGCAATTTTATCGGTCATATACATATCTCTGTACGCGCATGCCTGAACATCAACTATTGGCATAAACCGCTCTAAAAGTTCGGGATTAGCACGGATTTTATCGCTGAGAGGCGTTCCTTTTGTAAAATTAGCAAACGAGCCCACGTGCGTTTCGGAATTATTTGCAGTAAAAGCAGAAAGTTCAGGCACGCTCCAGCCTTTGTTTGCGGCATATGCCTTATATGCATAGTATGCACCGCGCTGCGTCCAATGGTGGTCGGTTGAAAAATATATTTTTTCGTCTGCGTGTTCCATAAGCGGCTTAACTGCGTTTATGGGTGTCACGTTAATCGCAAGGTTCTGATAGATTGTTTTTATGCCGTCTGTCTGGTAAGGCGCCATCTCTTTCGGTGCGTAGAACTCACCCGATGTAGGCACAACGATATTGTACGTTTTAACCAATGGAAGCGCAGATGCAACTGCGTTTACCACGTTTGCATAATTAACCGCGTTTTCACCCGTCAATCCTACACGTTCAAAGGCAAACGTACCTGCCATAGTTACACCGCCGCCATAGGCAATATCTTCATTGGGCAAGCGGTAATCGTCTGTAACATATGTATTTAAAAGCAGGTCACGTTTATTAAACTCGGTTTCTTCCAGTTTGCCGTCTAAAGTAACGTAAAAGCCCGTAAGGTCTGAAAACATTGCAAGGCTTATATACAATTTATCATGATACACCATAGTGGGCAGGTCATATTCAAATCTTTGAGGTCCGACCCACATAACGGGACTATTCATAATTATGTACGAAGTTACATTATTTTTAACTGCAACAGTTGCCGGAAGCGATGCGTCCCACCCCAAAGTAAATCCGCATTTGGGCAGAATATCGTCTACAGGCATAAAGATATTGGAATAATAAAGCAGAATATCGTCGGAAAGTTCGTACGACACGCCGTTTATATCAAACTTTTTTTCATCAGCATAAAGTGCCAACACCTTACTTTCGGGGTCGGCAGATGTATGGTAAGCGGTGCTGGGCGACAAAAGCATAGCAGCCGCCAGAAATGCAACCGTTAAAATTTTAGCGATTTTTTCTCTTTTTTTCATTAAGCAAAACCCTTTCAGCTATACTGCATTAATTCTACCATATTATGCGGTATTACGTCAATTATTTACACAGAAAAAAATCAATAAAAAATAATGTTTTTTTATTATGATTATTGCTACATATTTCATTTTGTGATAAAATTAAAATATCTACTAAACCGAAAGGAAAAATTTTCGATGAACAAATTGATTTTAAAGTCACTTTGCACAATTTTGATAATAATAAATACTCTTATCCCAACAGCATTTGCAGACGAAATAAAATTAGACGCAAAAAACGCAATACTTGTGGATATGCAAAACTCTATGGTTTTATACGATAAAAACAGTACAGATATTATACAGCCGGCTGGCTTCACAAAAATTGTAACTGCTATGGTTGTGCTTGAAAATTGTGAGGATTTAAGTCAGGTTATAACCGCACCTAAAGACACTATTGATGCGTGCGATTTTTCGTTTGGTAATATGGGCATACTGGCAGAAGAAAACCTGAGCGCAAAAGCATTTCTTGAAGGTATGCTTGTATACGATGCGGCAGAAGCGGCAGAAGTTCTTGAAGTCGGATCGTAGCCATGTCGTTCTGTGGGCCAAGGAGATGTAGTTAACACTTGTCT
>JAZSLD010000143.1:0-2456 GCA_045535195.1 Clostridia bacterium
CACTTGTCTTCCTAAGACCGCTTGGCCTCCGACTTCGAGCACGTTGACGTAGTTGAGACCATTGCTATCGAGAGAGCCAAGGAGCTTTTCGGCGCAGGCTACGCTAATGTTCAGCCTCACTCGGGCGCTCAGGCTAATATGGCTGTATTTTTTGCATGCCTGCAGCCGGGGGATACCGTTATGGGTATGAACCTTTCACACGGCGGTCATTTAAGCCACGGCAGTCCTGTTAATATGTCAGGTAAATATTTTAACATCGTGCCCTACGGTGTTGACGAAAAAACCGAGATGCTCGATTATGACGAGGTGCGCAGAATTGCATTAGAATGCAAACCCAAACTTATTGTTGCCGGCGCAAGTGCATATTCACGCACACTCGATTTTGAAAAATTTGCGGCTATCGCAAAAGAAGTTGGCGCATATCTTATGGTTGATATTGCTCACATTGCAGGTTTGGTTGCTGCAGGACTCCATCCGAACCCCGTGCCTTATGCAGACTTTGTAACAAGCACAACACACAAAACATTGCGTGGCCCCAGAGGCGGTATGATTCTTTGCAAAGAAGAACACGCTAAAATGATAAACAAGGCTGTGTTCCCCGGTATTCAGGGCGGACCTTTGATGCACATCATCGCCGCTAAAGCCGTATGCTTTGGCGAGGCACTTACAGATGAGTTTAAAGCATACCAGACACAGATTGTAAAAAATGCCGCTGCACTTGCAGAAGCACTTAAAAGCAAAGGCTTTAAACTTGTTTCTGACGGTACAGACAACCACCTTATGCTTATAGATTTAAGAAATAAAGATATAACCGGTAAAGATGCAGAAAAAATGCTTGACGAAGTTGGCATTACTGCTAATAAAAATACTATTCCGTTTGAAACCGCAAGCCCGTTCATTACAAGCGGTCTGAGAATCGGTACTCCTGCCGTTACCTCAAGAGGTATGAAAGAGGAAGATATGGCAGAGATTGCCGACCTTATCAGCCTTACATTGAGTGATTTTGTGGCTAATCAGGATGTTGTGCGTGCAAGAGTAGCGGCTCTTTGCGACAAATATCCGCTGTACAGATAATTAATATAACTGAAAACAAGCCGCATTGATTGCGGCTTGTTTTGATTAACGCAAATGCTTAAGAGGTGATTTATATGACATCTCCCCTTGCTGACAGAATACGCCCGAAAACATTAGACGATGTAGTAGGGCAGAGCCATATAATCGGCGAGGATAAACTGCTTACCAATCTGGTACGTGGCGGCGATATACCAAATATGATATTCTTCGGCCCGTCCGGCACAGGTAAAACCACCGTTGCCAATATATGTGCTGCAGCCAGTGGCAAAGTTTTTTATAAATTAAACGCTACCAATGCATCAACTAAGGATATTAAAGATATCGTTGCAGAACTTGACACTCTGCACGCAGGCAGTGGTGTTCTTTTGTACCTTGACGAGATACAGAATTTTAATAAAAAACAGCAGCAGTCGCTTTTGGAGTATATTGAAAACGGCAGTATAACGCTTATTGCAAGCACTACTGAAAATCCGTATTTTTATGTATACAACGCTATACTCTCACGTAGTACGGTGGTAGAGTTTCTGCCGATTAATGCTGACGATATTTTAAATGCTGTCCGCCGTGGTGTGGAGTGCAGTAAAAGTGATTATCCTGATAAAAAAATAAACTTTTCCGAAGAGGCTATTATCCATATTGCGCACACTTCAGGCGGTGATGTTCGCAAATCGTTAAACGCTGTTGAAATGTGTGTTAAAATGCGCCTTTACCGTGATGACGATGAACTAAATATTGACCTTGAAACTGCCTGTGCTGCAACGCAAAAATCAGCATTTATGTTCGATAAAGACGGCGACAGCCACTATGATGTAATGAGTGCGTTTCAAAAGTCCATACGTGGCAGCGACCCTGATGCGGCGGTACATTATCTTGCTCGTTTACTGGAGGGCGGAGACCTTATATCTGCGTGCAGGAGGCTTATGGTTATAGCGGCAGAAGATATAGGGCTTGCTTATCCGAATGCAATATCAGTTACAAAATCGTGCGTAGACTGTGCACTTCAACTTGGACTTCCCGAAGCGCGCATACCCCTTGCTGATGCGGCAATAATGCTGGCGTGTTTGCCAAAGTCAAACGCAGGTATATGCGCAATCGATGACGCTATGGCAGATATAAAAGCAGGAAAAGGCGGAAGCGTACCCCTTCATTTAAAAGATGCGCACTATTCCGGCGCCGGTAAACTTGGCAGAGGTACAGAGTATAAATATCCTCACGCATATAAAAATGCATATGTAGACCAACAGTATCTGCCCGATGCATTGGTTGGCAAGCATTATTACGTTCCACGTGCAAATAAAACAGAAGATGCTTATAAAAAGTATCTTGAATTTTTAAAGGAAGATAGATAAAAAAATAACCCCATCTGCCATAAGGTTGAGGTT
>JAZSLD010000025.1:0-1727 GCA_045535195.1 Clostridia bacterium
ATATAGTCTGCGTAGTTTTTGTCGTCTGCATCTATTTTGCCGACCAGTATATCCTTGGCAGAGTATGAGCAGTTGCCTTTTTTTACGCAGAGTATATTATAAAACTTGGCATCTTCACGTGCAAGGTGTTCTTTAAAAATATCGTACCCGTTTTCGCACAGATACTCTCGCAGTTCTGCCGCAGCGACCATAGGTTGCAGAAATAAAACGGTGCTATCGCCGATTTTGTCTGCGCCGTTTATTAAAATGTCACGTATCAAAAATCCGCCCATACCTGCTATAACTATGGTGTCTGCCTCGTTTGGCAAAAGCGCCTCAAGCCCGTAGGAGAGGCGTGTTTCTATTTTGCCTGCAAGACCGTTTGCGCCTATATTTTCTAAGGCGGCTTTCAGCGGGCCTGCATTTATATCGCACGCAATCGCACGTGTGCACTTGCCGTTTTGTGCGCAGTGTATCGGTATATAGGCGTGGTCTGTGCCTATATCTGCAAGCGTTTGGGCGTTTATGCAATCGGCTATTTTTTGTAATCTTTCACTAAGCAACATAACAGTATTCCTTTACAAAATTTAAAGCATATGTGATTACCGTTTAATTATATAAATATGGAACAATCACATATTAATAATACACCTTGTATAAAAATTTTTCAATATTATTATAGAATTATTTGTTACTTATTGATATTCCCCTATAGTAATGGCAAAGTATCTGTTTATAATCATACCCCTCTTTTGCCATACCTTGCGCTCCCCATTGGCTAAGCCCCACGCCGTGCCCGTACCCCTCTGTACGGAATGTGAGATTATTTTCACTTTCCGTAACAGTAAAACACGTACTGCGGAGGTTGAGTTTTGCCCGTACCTCTGTGCCTTTCATTTCTTTTCCGCCAATGCATATCTCCATCACACCGCCTGCACCGCTGCGTATGGTTTCGCTTATTTCTGCCGACGACACATCTAAAATGTCGCATACCTCGTCTGCAGAAAAATTAACTTCATATATATAATCGGGGCAGGCACTATCCCACGGGCTTGCCACGCTTTGAAGATACGGCAGATCCTCTACCCATACGTCTGCACTGCGCTCTGTTTGCCCGTGCGATGCGCTGTGAAAAACCGCACGGATAAGTTCGCCGTTCCAAAGTGCCACCTCGCCGGCGGTTTCGTCAACGGCAGAATAAATTTTTTTTGCATTTTCGCCGAGTTCGGCAAGTTCTCTGTATGCCTGGCAATGCGTGCTGTCGGTGCAAATGTCTGCGCCTTTGTGGTACGGGTCGTCCCAGCCGGACGCAATTTTTTGCGCAGTATATGTGCGTGCCGCCACCGCCTGCGCCTTTAACGCCTCTTTTTCAAACGATGCCGGCATCTCTGCCGCAAGTACGTTCATTATGTAGCGTTCAAATTCCATTTTAATAACTTTGTCCTGATTGTGGTCGTATACATTAATCTTTTCGCTCGGTGCGCCAAACCAAAATCTGACGGCAAAGAAAGTAAAAATAAGTATACAAATGATAAGTTTTCTCAAAATAACCACCTCTTTTTACTCAATCTTATGGTCACTATGTGTAAAAAATGAATTTATTTCAATAAAAGTCTTGATTTTTCGTTTTTGCTGTGGTATACTACCTATGTTTGAGAAAAATATGCGCCCGTAGCTCAGCTGGATAGAGTGCCTGGCTACGAACCAGTAGGTCGGGAGTTCGAATCTCTCCGGGCGCGTAAAACGAA
>JAZSLD010000140.1:0-3513 GCA_045535195.1 Clostridia bacterium
AAAACATCAACTTTTTTACCCTCAATCAAGAATTGCACACTTTTAACGCTGTCTAATTCAGTAAGCGAATTTACTATTGCATAAACAGTAAACGCCTCTGCAGCACTACCATCGGAATGTTTGGTTATAAATTCAGACGATAAATTAACAAAGCATATACTATCTTTAGTTTCTACAGAAATAATCTTAGTATCTGCAGGGATAGTAGATATATACTCATCACTTGCAGGACCTTTAATAAGTTCATGTACAATAGTTTTTTCAACACTGTTATCAATAAGCGGGACAACCTTTTCTTGTCCTATAAGTTTAGCGGCATTCTTGTCCGGAAAATACAGAATAAGTTTTTCTTCCTTTGCGCTTTCTGCAGTTTTTCCATTAAGTAAAATATCTTCTTTACCAAGCGCACCAACAGGAGCACCTGAAGAATTTGTCAATTCCACTCCATCAATAAATATTTTGACTTTTTCTATACCGCTGATATCGCATAATGTATTAACCACAGAATATCTTGCAAGCAATTCGATGGTATCTGCATTATCACCTTTAGGGAAATACGCTTTACTGAAATTAACCCATGCTACACCTGCATTAATATCCAAATCAAGCAGGCGTGTATCACCAGGGATAACAGCACAATTAGAACCATTTGCGGGACCTTTTAAAAGTTGATCCATAACTTCTTCTGCAATGTCTTCTAAATCGTCCTCACAAATATTGCGTTGTTCTACAACAAGATTGTTCTTTTCCTGATTAGCAAAATAAAGATTATATGCTACACCGTTTGTAGCAGTATTGCGGCTACAGCCTATTACAGCAGTTACGATAAGTAAAATCACAATTACCGCTAATAAAATCCGTTTCATTGTGTTCCTCTCCTTTATCAGTCTTACGCTGAATACGTCTATTATAACACGAATACATTACAAAACAATGAATTTGTATTACAAAATTGTTACACGTCTTTTTCGGCAAGGGGCAAAATGATTGTAAATTCGCTTCCTATATTTGGCTCGCTGAATACCTGAATACTACCTTTATGCGCTTTAACAGCGGCATTGGCTATAGCAAGACCAAGTCCTGTTCCACCGGTTTCTCTGGCTCTCGCTTTATCTACACGGTAAAACCTTTCAAAAATATGCTCGGTATCTTCCGGACGCATACCTACTCCGTTATCACGCACTACAATATGCGCCTCCAGGTCTTTTTTATCAAGAATAACATTTACTTCGCCATAGCGCTTTGTGTATTTGATGGCATTGTCGCAAATATTATATATCGCCTGAAAAAGCGTATCTTTGTCCCCTAATATATATATTTCTTTGTCAGCAGTAAAATTCAAAGCAATTTCCGAATTCTTTGCAAGCGGGTACAAAGTTTTGATTATATCAGATACTACTTCTCTTAAATCAAGAAGTTCAAAATTGTTTTCGACCTTTTCAGTTTCTGTGTCCATTTTCGTAATACTCAAAAGTTTATTGATAATCCTGTTAAGGCGGTCAACCTCGTTATTGATATCACCCAAAAATTCGTGTATCTGCTCTTTAGGAATATCAGGATTCTGAATGATTGAGTCGGACATCAGTTTAATAGAACTAAGCGGTGTTTTAAGTTCATGAGAAGCATCAGACACAAATTGTATTCTCTGCTGTTCAATACCCGCCAGTTTTTCTGCCATAGTATTAAATGCAATACCCATTCGGGCAATTTCGTCGTTTCCGCGGATATCCATTTTTTCATCAAGGATACCATCGCTCATAAGAGTAATCTTCTCAGTAAATTTTATAATTCGCCGTGCCATTAAATTAGCAACAACAAATATTACAAGACCAATTAAAAGGCAACTAAGAATGGAAAGCAACATCAGTTCATCTTTAACAGCACCAACAAACATTCCTATTTTATCAGATGTAACAGTAGCATTAACAACGCCAACAATTCCATGAGGCGCTTTAATAGGTACAGAAACATCTATAACATCATAGCCGGTAAGTTCGTCTTCATAAGTATCGGTGCCTTCTTCGCCGCCAAGCGCAGTAATAACGCTTTGCTTAACTTGTGCTTTTCCGATAATAGTATCATTTCCGTGAGAATCATAAATAGCAAGAGAGTCTTTGTTGATAATCATAACACGATATTTTTCATCAAGCATCAAAGTGCCGAAAAACTCATCAAAATTTTCGGCAACACTCATATTATCTTCGCTGATATAATTCCACGCAAAACTCGAAATCATATTCGCAGTTTTTGAGGCATCCATCTTTTCTTCGCTAAGAAGGAAATTATATATCGAACCTACTATATAATAACTAAACAAAAACAGCGTAAGTATAAGTATAAGGAAATACGTAAAAACAAGACGTACGGTTATACTGTCAAACCGTTTACTCAGTTTCTTTAAAATAGTAACCAGCCCCCCACTTTGTCATAATATAATCAGGTTCGGCAGGATTAGGTTCTACCTTTTCTCTGAGGCGTCTGATATGAACATCTACGGTACGTGCATCGCCTGGATAGTCATAGCCCCATATCATATCAAGCAGATTTTCCCTACTGTATACCTTGCCGGGGTTACACACAAACAAGTCCATCAAATCAAATTCTTTACTTGTAAGGTCAACTGTTTTATCGTTAATTGTAACTTTGCGCTGATTATAATCAAGAGTTACATTGCCGATATTAAGGCTTGTTTTGCTGCCCGGTTTACCAACAGGTGTTACTCGGCGCATTATCGCTTTAACACGTGCTTTAAGTTCCAGTATATTAAACGGTTTAGTAATATAATCGTCTGCGCCGTATTCAAGACCAAGAATTTTATCCATCTCTTCAGTTTTAGCAGTAAGCATAATAATTGGTATGCCCGAAAACTCTCTTATTTTCTGGCAGACGGTCAATCCGTCTATTTCCGGCAGCATAAGGTCCAAAATAATGAGGTCCAGACTTTTATCGTGTGCAAGACGCAATGCCTCTGCACCGTCATATGCAGTTTCAACAACATAACCTTCCTGCTCAAAGTTGAATTTGATACCCTTAACAAGCAATTTTTCGTCATCAACAATTAAAATTTTCATATCCTATCCTCTATTCAACAGTCAAATATTTACTAATCTCAGCGTATGTTTTCTCGCCGATTCCGGGAACCATCATTATCTCTTGAGTATTACTGAATTTGCCGTAAGCGTTTCTGAAATCGATGATTTTTTGTGCAGTGGTTTCACCAATGGATGGCAGTTCACAAAACTCTTCAAGTGTTGCAGAATTGATATTAATTTTGCTGATATGCTCTTCTCTTTGAGAATCAGCAGTTTTCACAGCATCATCTAAATCAATATTTTCAACATCAACAGGTGTAAAACCGTCAATCAAAGTTTTATCATTAAAATAATCTCTTACAAAACTGCCAACTGCACATACTACTGCAACTGCAGCAACCACAACAACCCATTTATAAGATTTTTTCATAGTTTATCATTCCAAAAAGTCTTTTAATCTCTTGCTTCTGCTCGGATGACG
>JAZSLD010000050.1:0-5598 GCA_045535195.1 Clostridia bacterium
AAAGTCGCCCAAAGCGCCCAAGGTGTATCTCGATAGTGAAAATTACCGTGAAAAACGTGTAGAAGCATTAAAAGCACTCAGTAACAAAGTTGCAAACAATGTTGTTAAATCACGTCGTAACTTCACTTTTGAGCCAATGAGCGCATATGAACGCCGCATTATCCATGCAACACTTCAGGATAATGATAAAGTTACTACTTATTCAGTAGGTCAGGGCATTCACAGAAAAGTTGTAGTTGCACTTAAAAAATAATATATTAAAAAAATCCGGATGCCAAAGCATTCGGATTTTTTGAGAACATTATGGTGATGAATTATGAAAACTAAATCATTTATATATATCGTTCTGGCAGGTCTTTTATGGGGAACATCGGGGATATTTGTAAACATTTTAGCCCCTTACGGATTTTCTTCTCTGCAGATGACTTTTTTAAGAGTAATGGTTTCTTTTATATCTATTTTTATATACATACTGTTTTTTCATAAAAGTGTTTTCAAAACAAACATAAAGGAACTTTTACTGTTTGCGTGTGGGGGAGTTTGCCTTTTTGCAACCTCAGCGTGTTATTATGCATCTATGCAATTAACTTCTATTGCCACTGCGGTTATTCTTATGTATACTGCACCTATATTTGTTATGGTGTTTTCGGTAATGTTTTTTGATGAAAAATTTACTCGGCTAAAAGCCGCAGCGCTTGTGTGTATGATTATAGGGTGTGCATTGGTATCCGGAGTGGTGGGCGGACTTAAAATCAACATACCCGGTGTGATGTTGGGACTGTTATCAGGTGTTTCGTACAGTGCATACAACATTTTCACAAAATTGCAGATGCGCAGAAAGTCGCACCCGCTAAAAGCAACGCTGTATTGCTTTTTGTTTGCCACGATTGTAGCATTTATTATAAGTGAGCCTTTCGGAATTGTTGAATATATTCCTAAAAATCCTGCGGTCATATTGCCGTTGGGAATAGGGATTGGTATTTGTACGTGTGTGCTGCCATATTTGCTTTATACAATAGCACTCAAAAACCTTCCTGTTGGGACAGCGGCGGCATTAGGAATTCTTGAACCTATGTCAGCAACTGTTTTTGGAGTATTGATATTCAAGGAACCGCTTACGTTTTTTTCAATTGTAGGCATAGTTTTAATTCTTGGAGCAGTTTATATGTTAAGTAAAAGCGATAATTAAAAAAAGTTCCGAAATACTTTTTATTTCGGAACTTTTTTAATTTAACTGTAAACCCTGAACCCGTTGCCGACAATTTGCTGTGATTCTGAAAAGATTATAAATGAGTTTTTATCGAGTTCAAGTATCTTGCGCTGGAATTCTACAATTTCGTTTGCTTTAAGTGCGCATATAAGGAGTGTTTTCTTTTCCATTGTATATGCACCGGTAACGTCTATAATGGTTACGCCTCTGGGGGAGGTAGAGGTTAAAAACTTTGAAATCTCTTCGCCTTTGTCGGTAACCACAAACGCAAGTTTTGAAACATTGAGTTTGCCGATAAGCCAGTCAATAGCGTATGTGGATATTGATAATGCTATAATACCATAAAGCGCCAAATCTATCTGGCGGAATGTTATAAGCGAAAGCAGGATAACACTTGCATCAACGGCAAGCAGAACTCTGCCGATTTTAATGTGTGGATTGATAGCCTGCAGGAATCTGCTTAAAATATCCGTACCGCCCGTTGATATGCCCTGGACGAATGAAATTGCTATGCCGAAGCCGTATATAATGCCGCCGAATATTGCTGCAAGAACAAGATTGTTAGTCATAGGCGGAACGTATGCAATAAACAAGTCCGAGAACACAGCAATGATTGCTGCGCTTATAAAGGAAATTGCCAAAAATTTTATACCGAGTTTTTTAAATGATATAATTGCAAATATAGCGTTTACGGCAAGCATAGATATACTCGGTTGCAGACCGATTGTGTTATAAACTATGTTTGATATACCCGACACGCCGCCGTTTACGATTTTGTTGGGTATGTAGAAGCAACCTACCGCAAATGCCACTAAAATATTTCCAAACATTATAATAGCATATTTTTTAATGAGTGATTCGTATTTTGAAACTTTCTGCATGGCAGAATAACTCCTTTCGCAACATTTTTTAATTTATTTTAGCAAAAAAATAATTGTTTGTCTATACTTTTTAATTAATTTTTTTATAAGAAAGATATAGACAATTTTGTCTTTGGAGTATATAATAGAAGTAATATTTAAAATGAGGAGTTTTGCTTTAATGTCAAACAGACAAGATAATATAAGAAACTTTTGTATAATTGCCCATATAGATCACGGCAAATCTACCCTTGCTGACAGAATACTTGAAAAAACAGGTGTTTTGACAGAGCGTGAGATGCAGGACCAGATTCTTGATGATATGGACCTTGAACGTGAAAAGGGTATAACTATTAAGGCACGTGCCGTTAAAGTTGTATATAAGGCTAAAAATGGTCAGGAATATATATTCAATCTTATAGATACCCCCGGACACGTAGACTTTAATTACGAGGTGTCACGTTCGTTAGCTGCGTGTGAGGGCGCTATTTTAATTGTTGATGCGGCACAGGGTATAGAGGCGCAGACTCTTGCAAACACATATCTTGCAGTAGACCATAACCTTGAACTTGTTCCCGTTATAAATAAAATAGACCTGCCAAGCGCCAGACCTGATGCTGTTAAAAATGAAATAGAAGATATTATCGGTATAGAGGCTCAGGACGCACCGCTTATCTCTGCAAAGCAGGGAATTGGCATTGAAGATGTTTTGGAAAAAATAGTAGAGTGCATACCTGCACCTTCGGGTGACGAAAGTGCACCGCTTAAATGCCTTATTTTCGACTCTTATTATGATGCGTATAAGGGCGTAATCGTGTACGTGCGTGTTATGGACGGCGAAATAGCCCCAGGTACTAATATTAAGTTTATGGCAACCGGTAAGGAGTTTAATGTTGTAGAGGTTGGCTCGCTTTCACCGCTTGGTATGATACCTGCCGACTCGCTTAAAGCAGGCGATGTTGGCTACATTGCAGCAAGTATTAAAAATGTAAGCGACGCTCGTGTGGGTGATACTGTTACAACTGCTGAAAACGGTGCCACAGAGCCACTTCCAGGTTATAAAAAAGTAAATCCAATGGTGTTCTGCGGTATTTACCCTGCTGACGGTGCCAAGTACGGCGATTTGCGTGAAGCACTTGAAAAACTTCAATTAAATGATGCTGCACTTACATTTGATCCTGAAACATCTGTTGCTCTCGGGTTTGGTTTCAGATGCGGATTTTTAGGTCTTTTGCATATGGAAATTATTCAGGAGAGGTTAGAACGTGAGTATAATCTTGACCTTGTAACCACTGCACCGAGCGTTGTGTATAAGGTAACAAAAACTAATGGCGAACAGGTTTGGATTGATAACCCCACTAATCTACCGCCTATGGCTGAAATAGATTTTATGGAAGAGCCTATGGTTGAGGCGTCTATTATGGTGCCTACAGAGTTTGTGGGCAATATTATGGAACTTTGTCAGGACAGACGCGGCGTGTATAAAAATATGCGCTATATTGACGATACACGGGCAGAGTTGCATTATGATTTGCCGCTTAATGAAATTATCTATGACTTTTTCGATGCGCTTAAATCACGCACAAGAGGGTATGCGTCGTTTGATTATGAGATGAAGTGCTACAGCCGTTCCAAACTGGTTAAACTTGATATTATGCTTAACGGTGATGTTGTCGATGCACTTTCGTTTATAGTGCACGAGTCAAAGTCGTACCCTCGCGGCAGACGTATTGCCGAAAAATTAAAAGAGGCTATTCCAAGACAACTTTTTGAAATACCCATTCAGGCAGCAATCGGTGGAAAAATCATTGCCAGAGAAACCGTTAAAGCATTGCGTAAAGACGTACTTGCCAAGTGCTACGGCGGTGATATTACCCGTAAGAAAAAACTGCTTGAAAAGCAGAAAGAGGGTAAAAAGCGTATGCGTCAGGTGGGTACTGTGGAAGTTCCGCAGGAAGCGTTTATGTCAGTTCTTAAACTTGATGAATAATATTTTCAAAGGAGGGATTTCCCTCCTTTGTTCTGCTTAAAGGTGATAAAATGAATAATAAAAAAGGTTTATATATTCATATTCCGTTTTGTGCAAGAAAGTGTGCGTATTGTGATTTTACCTCGTATGAGGGCAAGTTTTCGCTTGCCGATGATTATTGTGATAAAATAATTGATGAAATAAAGTCGCACAGTAAATATGATGTTGATACAGTTTATTTTGGCGGCGGAACACCTTCGTCTGTAGAAAGCAAAGTTATTGCACGTATACTAGAATGTGCACATTCACATTTTGATATAGATGAATATGCGGAAGTCACGATTGAAGTTAACCCTGCATCCGTAACGGAAGAAAAACTGTTGGATTACGGGAAAGCAGGAATAAACAGAATAAGTATGGGCGCACAGTCTTTTAATGATGATGAACTTAAAATGCTCGGCAGACTCCATAGCGCTGATGATATATATAGTACGTATAATCTTATCCGTAAGTGCGGTTTTAAAAATGTAAGCCTTGACCTTATGTTCGGGTTGCCTGAGCAGACTTTACAAAAACTTGCTCACAGTATAGATTGTATGCTATCGTTAAAGCCTGAGCATATATCGTGTTACGGCTTAAAAATAGAAGAGGGCACGCCTTTTTATAATAAAATGCAATCGGGCGAAATATCTGCTTTAGATGATGATAATTTTGCAGACCTCTATGAGTATGTATGTGCACGTTTAACCGATGCCGGATATGTACAATATGAAATATCTAACTTCTGCCTGCCCGGAAAGTTTTCCCGTCATAACAGCCGATACTGGCGTTGCTATGAATATGTTGGTGTAGGCGCAGGAGCATCTTCATATATAGACAATGTCCGCAGTAAAAACACAAACGATTTGCTTAACTACAAAAATGAGGTAGAGGAAGTTTTAACTACAGAAGATAAAATGAGCGAGTTCGTTATTTTTGGTTTGCGTATGACGGACGAGGGAATAAGCATTAATGAATTTAAAAACCGCTTTGGAAAAGATATATATGATGTTTTCGGAAAATCACTTTCAAAACACGAACGCTTTATCACTCATGACGGTGATGTGCTAAAACTAAAACGAAATGCGTATTATATTTCCAACGCAATTTTGACCGATTTTATTTCGTAAAATAGGATAAAACGTGAATAATTTGTAAATTTGTAAAAATACCCTTGACAAACCATTTGTTAAGTGGTATTTTATTATATGTTAGCACTCGAGCAAAAAGAGTGCTAAAAAATAAAAAAGGAGGGTATAATCATTATGGAACTTAATGACAGAAGACGTAAAATCCTGCGCGCCATTATAGAAGATTATATTCTCACGGCTGAGCCTGTAGGCTCGTCATATTTACTTAAAAATCACGACCTCGGCGTAAGTTCTGCAACAGTAAGAAATGAAATGGCGCTTTTAGAGGAGATGGGTTATCTTGATAAACCCCATACTTCTGCTGGCAGAATACCGTCGTATATGGGTTACCGAGTGTATGTAGACGAACTTATGAGCCAGTATACATTA
>JAZSLD010000097.1:0-5546 GCA_045535195.1 Clostridia bacterium
GTTCGATATCTTCCCTGTGGTTAGCGTGCATCTGAAGGATTCTGCCGATTCTTTCCTTGGAATCTTTAGTAGAATTTAAAACTGAAGAACCTTTTGTTACTGTACCAGAGTACACTCTGAAGAAGCAGAGTTTACCAACAAAGGGGTCAGTCATAATTTTAAATGCAAGGGCTGAGAAGGGAGCTTCGTCGCTTGCAGGACGCTCGTCCTCTTCTTCAGTACCGGGTTTAACACCCTTAATAGCGGGAATATCAAGCGGAGAAGGCATATAGTCTATAACTGCGTCGAGAAGGGGCTGTACACCCTTGTTTCTGTATGCAGTACCGCAAAGAACGGGAATCATCTCAACGTTACAGGTTGCCTTTCTGATGCCTTTTTTGAGTTCATCAACAGTAAGTTCACCTGACTCGAAGAATTTTTCCATAAGTTCTTCGTCTGTTTCAGCAACAGCCTCTAAAAGTGCTGCTCTGTATTCCTCTGCTTTATCCATCATGTCTGCGGGGATTTCTTCAACACGTACGTCGTCACCTTTTTCATCATAATAAACGAGTGCGTTCATATTGATAAGGTCAATAACGCCTTTGAAAGTGTCTTCAGCACCGATAGGCAACTGAAGCGGAACCGCATTACATTTAAGACGGTCTTTCATCATATCAAGTACATTATAAAAATCTGCACCCATGATATCCATTTTGTTAACGAATGCCATACGCGGTACACGATATTTATCTGCCTGACGCCATACAGTCTCTGACTGAGGCTCAACACCGCCCTTAGCACAGAAAACTGTAACAGAGCCGTCGAGTACACGAAGTGAACGCTCAACCTCAACTGTAAAGTCAACGTGTCCGGGAGTGTCAATGATGTTTACGCGGTGATTTTTCCACTGTGCTGTTGTAGCAGCAGATGTGATGGTAATACCACGCTCCTGCTCCTGCTCCATCCAGTCCATGGTAGCGTCACCGTCATGTGTGTCACCAATCTTGTGAATACGACCGGTGTAATATAAAATTCTCTCGGTAGTGGTGGTCTTACCTGCGTCGATATGAGCCATGATACCGATGTTTCTTGTTTTTTCAAGAGAAAATTGTCTTGGCACGTGATTGCCTCCTTTCTTTCGTCCTTAATAAAACTAAAAAAGTTTAGTGTAATTTTCAAATACTGATTACCAGCGGAAATGTGAGAATGCTCTGTTAGCCTCAGCCATTTTGTGAGTATCTTCACGTTTTTTAACGGCTGCGCCTGCATTGTTAGCTGCATCCATAATTTCTGCAGCCAGTTTTTCACGCATGGTTCTTTCGTTTCTCTGACGTGCGTAGAGTGTTAACCATCTTAAGCCTAATGTCTGACGTCTTTCAGGTCTAACCTCGATCGGAACCTGATATGTTGCACCGCCGACACGTCTTGCTTTAACCTCAAGAACAGGCATGATGTTTTCCATTGCTGCTGTGAAAACTTCAACTGCGTCCTTACCGGTTTTTTCTGCGATGATTTCAAATGCACCGTAAACGATTGACTGAGCCACACCTTTCTTACCATCCAACATAATGTTGTTGATAAGTTTGGTTACGATTTTATTTCCGTAAACCGGGTCAGCCAGAACTTCTCTTTTTGCGATAAAACCTTTTCTGGGCACTGTCCTTCCCTCCTTCATAAAAAATGATTTCACAGGTACTCGAACTTTACTTAGTCCGTTTGTGCCCAATACTGAAAATATATTATATATAAATTCCGTATTGCGGCACGACTTACCTTTTTTTGTAAGTGTCCAACAATTGGATGTTACTTACGATTAAAATTACTTAGATTCCTTTGGTTTCTTAGCACCATACTTGGATCTAGACTGGTTTCTTGCACTAACACCTGAAGCATCGAGTGTACCGCGGATGATATGGTATCTAACACCAGGGAGGTCTTTAATTCTACCACCTCTGATAAGAACCACACTGTGTTCCTGCAGGTTATGACCGATACCGGGGATGTACGCTGAAACCTCAACACCGTTTGTAAGTCTAACACGGGCCATTTTTCTAAGCGCTGAGTTAGGCTTTTTGGGAGTCATGGTTTTAACAGCTGTGCAAACACCACGCTTCTGGGGCGCACTCTGGTCGGTAGGTCTTTTCTTAAGTGAGTTAAAACCAACCTGCAGAGCCGGTGCAGTAGATTTCTTTACAGAAGTCTGTCTGCCGTGCTTAACCAACTGATTAAATGTAGGCAATTCGTTTCACCTCCTATATATGGATTTATATTAAAAGCCATTGGCTGTTAATAACAAAATTAATCCTGCGGTTTTATCTCAACCGCTACGGCAGCAGGCACATCTATATGGCACATTCTGCCGAGTGCAGACTTGGTTGGTACATATTCAAGCCGCACATTGTGTACTTTACATATTTCTATGAAAGGTATAGCTACAAAAGAATCAGCATCTTCCGCAAGATAGGCTTTTTGCGCCCTGCCCTCTTCTATAACACGTTTTGACTGTCTGACGCCAACTACCATATTATGGTGTCCTGCTCTCATGTTTATATACCTCCAAACATAGATACACACACTATCCTATAATACAGCAAAACACAATCTTTGT
Source organism: Clostridia bacterium (assembly GCA_045535195.1). Classification (GTDB taxonomy): domain Bacteria; phylum Bacillota; class Clostridia; order UMGS1810; family UMGS1810; genus SIG455. The sequence continues at coordinate 2,588 of JAZSLD010000097.1, forward strand.
CAAGAACTTTTTTAACAAAGATTGTGTTATTTTAAATTTAGCGATTTTTTTATTGTTGCGATAGATTTTTGCGTATTTATAAGGTGTAATTCCTTCTTATTTTATTTCATCAGTTTTTTCTTGACATTTTATGTTGCTTTTGCTATAATTTATTAGGTTGCAACAAAGTGGCATACTTGCCCACAGCCTGAATACGGAGAAGTATCGAAGTGGTCATAACGGACATGACTCGAAATCATGATGCCCCTTGAGGGACGTGGGTTCGAATCCCACCTTCTCCGCTTTGGTTAAAAGAGCGAGTTCCTCGCTCTTTTTTGTTGCCTTAATTTTTTATATAATAAGGAGAAGATAAAATGAGCACATTATTATCTGTATCGATTGCTCTGCTCGCAGGTCTTTTGATGACCAGAGCATTTAAACCGCTGAAATTGCCATCAGTTACCGCTTACCTTATAGCAGGTATACTGATAGGTCCCTACTGTTTAGGCAATTTGGGCATTAAAGGTCTGGGATTCAGTTCGGGTGATGCCGTTGCCGCATTGTCACTGGTATCTGATGTTGCACTCGGGTTTATTGCATTTTCAATCGGAAGCGAGTTCCGACTTGAAGAACTTAAAAAAACAGGTAAACAGGCAACCATTATCGGTATATTCCAGGCTTTAGTTGCCACTTTATTTGTTGATATTGCCCTGTACTTTATACACCTTGCTATGCCCGACAAACTTACTTTGCCTCAGGCTTTGGTACTCGGTGCAATCGCAACTGCTACTGCTCCTGCAGCTACACTTATGGTAGTGCGTCAGTACAAAGCAGACGGACCACTCACAAAACTTTTGTTGCCAATCGTTGCTTTGGACGACGCTGTAGGTCTTATAGTGTTTGCAGTTTCTTTCGGTATTGCAAAAACAATGATTTCAGGCAACCTCGATATGGTTTCAATTATCGTTAATCCTATAGTTGAAATCGGTTGTTCACTACTGCTTGGTGCTGTTATGGGTTGGGTTTTAACTCAACTTGAAAAAATGTTCAACTCCAACACAAACAGACTTAATATGACAATAGCATTTGTATTCTTAACCGTTGCATTATCTATGCTCGACTTCCACATAGGTCCTGTACACATAAGTTTTTCATCACTTCTGGTATGTATGATGCTGGGTACTATCTTCTGCAACATTTGTCCGCTTTCACACGATTTAATGGGTATGTCAGACAAATGGACATCTCCCCTGCTTGCGTTATTCTTTGTTATCAGCGGTGCTGAACTTGAACTTAATGTATTTGTTGATATGGCAATCGTATTTATCGGCATCACATATATCATATTCCGTTCACTCGGTAAATATTTCGGTACATTCGCAAGTGCCAAGGCAGCAAAATGCTCACCCTCTATATGCAAATACTTAGGTATTACACTTCTGCCTCAGGCAGGCGTTGCTCTCGGCATGTGCTCTATCGCTGCTGCATCTCCTGAAATGGGCTCTCAGGGTGCACTTATCAGAAACATCACTCTCTTTGCAGTTTTAATCTATGAACTGGTTGGTCCACTCCTTACAAGACAGGCTCTTACCGCAGCAGGCGACATTAAACCTATTCCTCACGAAGTTAAAAACCGTCGTCAGCACAAACTCAGCATGGTTAATACCAAAAACGACAAATAATTGGAGATGAATGTTTTGAATTCATTAAAAACATTTTTGAAACCGCCGTTTGAATACACCAAAGTTCTGATAAAATGGTTGATAATATCATCCGTTGTCGGACTGGTAGGCGGTGTTTTGGGAAGTATTTTCCATATCAGCATTGATTACGTTACACAATTGCGCAGTGAGCATACGTGGATTATACTGTTGCTACCGATAGGCGGCATAATAATCGCCGCTATATATGCGCTTTTCCGCAATAAAGGCAGAATTGATACAAACCGTGTAATTGAGTCTGCAAGAGATGAGCAAAATGTGCCTTTGGTTATGGCTCCGCTTATTTTTATATCAACTTGCATAACTCATTTACTGGGCGGCTCGGCAGGTCGCGAAGGCGCTGCACTCCAACTCGGCGGAAGCATAGGTTACAACATAGGCAAAATATTTAGATTTAACAAAAAAGATATGCATATAGTAGTAATGTCGGGAATGAGCGCAGTTTTTGCAGCACTTTTCGGCACACCGCTTACAGCCGCATTCTTTGCACTCGAAGTTACAAGCGTTGGCGTAATACACTACGCGGGACTTGTACCGTGTATAGTTTCTTCTATTGTTGCTTACAAAATTGCAGGTGGTTTCGGGTTATCGCCCGTTCACTTTGAAAATGTTGTTATAGAGGCAATTTCTGTGCCGGTAATGATAAAAGTTATTATTCTTGCTATACTGTGCGCAATAGTGAGCATACTTTTCTGTATGGCTATCCACAAGTGTGAGCACATTATGGAAAAAACCGTTCCAAACAGATATCTGCGCGCAGTTGCCGGCGGTGCATTAATTGCAGGACTTACGTATGCACTCGGCACATTCGACTACAACGGCGCGGGTATGGACATTATAACACGTGCTATCGGCGGCGAGGCACGATACGAGGCCTTTATACTAAAAATAGTATTTACTGCAATCACCATAGCAGCAGGATTTAAAGGCGGCGAGATTGTACCGGCATTTTTTATCGGTTCAACCTTCGGTTGTGTTGCAGGCTCTGTTTTAGGACTGAATGCAGGCTTCGGTGCAGCAATTGGATTTGTAGCGCTTTTCTGCGGTGTAGTAAACTGCCCTATCGCATCAACAATTTTAGCGCTTGAAGTATTCGGTGCAGAGCCGATACTTATAATGGCAACTGTATGCGGAGTAAGTTATATGATGTCGGGCTACTTTGGTCTTTACAAAAGTCAGAAAATCGTATATTCAAAACTTAACGAAGATTTAATCGATATAAACACTAAATAGAAGCATTAAAGATATGCTCATGAGGA
>JAZSLD010000175.1:0-2673 GCA_045535195.1 Clostridia bacterium
GGCTACGATCCGACTTTGCTATGGTGCCGTTAAACCTGTTTAACAAATCTATGAAAGCAGACTACGTACTTACAGGTGTATGGGCTAAAAAAGCAGCAAAAGAAGCAGGAAGATATGGTGACGTAAATGTTGTTGCTTCTTCTGAAGACAAAACCTTTAGTTATATTCCCGAACTGGATAAATCTAAATTTACTCCTGATGCTGATTATTTTCACTATACACATAACAATACCATCTACGGAACAAGATTTTCTGAAATTCCTGATGTTGGTGATGTAACACTTGTATCTGATATGTCTTCCAGCATCATGAGCCAAAAAGTTGATGTAAGCAAACACGGAATTATATATGCAGGTGCACAGAAAAATATTGGCCCTGCCGGTTTAACCTTGGCAATCGTTCGTGATGATCTTATCGGTAATGCTATGGATATTACACCGACTATGTTTAATTATGCTACACATGCTGAAAACGGTTCTATGTTCAACACACCACCTTGCTTTGCTATATATATTTGCAAACTTGTATGCGAATGGGTTGAGTCTGTTGGCGGTATTGATGCTTTAGAGAAAATCAATATTGAAAAAGCAGGTATTCTGTATGATTTTCTTGATAATTCAAAAATGTTTAAAGCAACTGTCGAAAGTGCGAAAGACCGTTCATTAATGAATGTTCCTTTCATTACCGGCGATGACGAATTAAATGCCAAATTCATAAAAGAGGCTACTGCAAATGGTTTTGTTAATCTTAAAGGTCACAGAAGTGTTGGCGGTATGAGAGCAAGTATTTACAATGCTATGCCTGTTGATGGCGTTAAAGCATTGGTAGAGTTTATGAAGAATTTTGAAATCAATAACTAATTAAAGGACTTGAAATTATGTATAATATTTTAACATTAAACAAAATCGCTGAATGCGGTCTTGAAAAATTAGATAAAGAAAAATATACTATTTGTGATGAATGTGCTAATCCTGATGGTATTATCCTTAGAAGTTTTAATATGCACGATATGGAACTGCCCTCTTCTTTAAAGGCGGTTGCCAGAGCAGGCGCAGGAGTTAATAATATTCCTATTGACGCATGCAGTGAAAAAGGTGTTGTTGTTTTTAATACTCCCGGTGCTAATGCTAATGCTGTTAAAGAACTTGCAATTACTGCAATACTTCTTTCTTCAAGAAAGATTGTAGACGGAATTAACTGGGCAAAAACTCTTGTGGGCGAAGCAGATGCTGCTAAACTGGTTGAAAAAGGTAAATCCAACTATGTTGGCCCTGAAATTAAAAACAAAAAACTCGGCGTTGTTGGCCTCGGTGCAATTGGTGTAATGGTTGCTAATGCTGCTAATGCACTTGGTATGGAGGTCATTGGATACGACCCGTATATTTCAGTTGATGCGGCTTGGAATCTTTCAAAGCATGTAAAAAAGGCTACAGATATCAAAGATATTGTTGCTTCTTGTGATTATATCAGTATCCACGTTCCTCAGAATGATTCAACAAAAGGTATGTTTAATAAAGACTTGTTCGCTATTATGAAAAAAGGCGCAAGAATTATTAATCTTTCAAGAGATGGTCTGGTAAATAATACCGATATGAAAGATGCCATTGCTGATGGTACTGTTGCTTGCTATGTAACTGATTTCCCGACTGCTGAAACTTTAGAAATGGACGGTGTTATATGCATCCCCCATTTAGGTGCTTCCACACCGGAATCTGAGGATAATTGTGCAGTAATGGCAGCAATAGAAATCAATGATTTTTTGGCTAATGGTAATATAATCAACTCCGTAAACTTCCCGAATTGCGAAATGCCGAGGGAAAGCAAATACAGACTTACTGTAATGCACAAGAATGTTCCTAATATGCTTAGTACATTTTCTACTCTAATTGCAGATAAAGGTATCAATATTGTCAATATGCTTAACAAGAGCAAAAAAGATTATGCTTATACAATAATAGATATTGACGATGAAATTCCTCAGGAAGTTGTTTCTGAAATTGAAAGCATGGAAAACGTGCTCAAGGTTAGAGTAATAGGTTAATCAAAAATCCCTTGTGGTATTAAACTGCAAGGGATTTTTTTTATTTCACTTCATATAATTGTTTTGAGGTGAAATCTGTATGAAAATTTTAAGCAGGCTATTAATAATCGCATTTACTTCCATTATTGTTTTTGTTTATAATTTATCCGGGATTAATACATATGAAGAAACATTAAACAATGAGTTGAACAGTAAAATTGAATTACCCATAATCATGTATCACGCTTTTTTAAAAGATACAGATTCCCATGGGAAGTTTGTTATATCCCCTATCCAATTTGAGCAAGACATTAAATATATTCTTGAAAAAGGCTATGTGCCGATTTTGGTAAATGATTTGATCGCATATACTAAAGGTGAAAAACAACTGCCGGAAAAGCCCATAATGATTACTATTGATGATGGGTATTACAATAATTATTTATATGCGTTCCCGATATTAAAAAAATATAATGTTAAAGCGGTAATTTCGCCTATTGTGAAATATAGCGAACTCTATAGTCAACACGATGAAAATAACGCATACTATTCTCACATTACTTGGGAACAAGGCAGAGAAATGATAGATTCTAACCTTATAGAATTTCAAAATCACACATATGATTTACATTCAACAGATAACGGCAGAAAAG
>JAZSLD010000214.1:0-1874 GCA_045535195.1 Clostridia bacterium
CACCGGGAACATAAAATTTATGCGCCCATACGCTGTTATCTGTCCACTTCGAACTTGCAGACGCTTCGTACCCTGCCACCACAAAAGAAAAAACAAGTTCAGGCGTATAAATAAAAGGTTTTCCGTTAATATCCAGCAATCCGTCAGCATCAAATTCAGAAAAATCAATGTATTTATCAGCCTCTGTCAAAGCATCTTCTATAATGCTTACAATAGCGGCATCTTGCTCATCACCGCTATATTTTTGAGGGTCGGGGTGATTGCTATCTACCAAAACTTTAATAACACCGTCAGCAACTTTGCCGTAGCCGTCTGCATTTGCATCGGTTTCTGTCATTTCAAACGCAGGTATAAACTGCATTTTCCCGTTAGATACTTCGCTATAATAGTTATTAACACTTATAACCCCATCTTCTGTAGAGAAGAACATATCATAAAGGCCTTGCCCGTTGAATCCGCTTTCAGGGAATTTTACATCTGCAAATTCCACTGCTATTGTAATAAGATTAAGTGTTTCGGTAGGCGTAGTACCTGTGCTGAAAAGTGATACCGGAGGCTGATAAGTAGTATAAGGATAGCCCATATTCTCTACAGTTTGAGGCAAATCTTCACGCAAATCAAATCCTTTAACTGCGTTTGGCGGGCGTGAACCTGACTCATCAAGTGCCGACATCATCATTACAGTTGAATCATACGTTACATATTCGTATTTACCGTCTTCGTTCTTTTCAAGCATATACCCGTCTGCATCGCCGACAAAATTATAGTGCTCGTCGCCGTAAGAGTAAAGTTCTATGGTACTTCCGTCAGGCTGAACATACTTTTCAGGCTCAGAATATGCCGGCATAGCAAGCACGCCTTTTACGAAAAAAGGCATGGCAAATACCCCTATTAAAATAGCCAGTTTCCAAAGAGATTTTTTCATTACCACACCTCCGTGTTATATGTTTTCTATTTGCCAGTCTATAGGTGATTTACCTGATTTTACAAGTATATCATTAGTTTTAGCAAAATGGTTGCAACCGAAAAATCCTCTGTATGCAGACAATGGACTCGGATGCGGAGCCTCTAAAACAAAATGCCTTGTTTTATCGATAAATTCTGTTTTTCGTCTGGCGTTGGCGCCCCACAGGATAAACACCATAGGGTCTTTTCGCTCATTTAGTTTTTTTATAACATTATCGGTAAAAATCTGCCAGCCTGCCTGACTGTGCGAGTTAGCCTGTCCGCTACGCACGGTAAGAGTAGTATTAAGCAAAAGCACACCCTGCTGTGCCCATTTTACCAGATAGCCGTTATTGGGTATATAGCACCCTAAAGAATCCTGAAGTTCTTTATACATATTCTGCAATGACGGCGGCGTAGGAACACCGGGCTTTACCGAAAATGCCATACCGTGTGCCTGATTAGGCTCGTGGTACGGGTCCTGACCTAAAATAACCGCCTTTACATCGTAGTAATCAGTATACTTAAAAGCGTTGAAAATATCATACATAGACGGGTAAACAGTATACCGTGAATATTCATTTTTTAAAAACTCACGCAGTTTAAGATAATATTCCTGCTTAAATTCTTCTGCAAGAATACTGTCCCAGTTATTACCGAACTGTACCATATTAATCACCGCCAGTATTATTTATTGCTTTTTGCTTTAGCGCGTAAAGATTTGTCCAAAATCTTTTTACGTATACGCAGACTTTCGGGAGTTACTTCCAAAAGTTCGTCATCGGCTAAAAATTCTATACAGTTTTCAAGTGACATCTGTATCGGCGGAACAAGTTTAAGCGCATCGTCAGAGCCTGCCGCACGTGTATTGGTAACGTGCTTTTTCTTGCACACATTAACCTCTATATCGCCCGCCTTGGCATTTTCGC
>JAZSLD010000080.1:0-4063 GCA_045535195.1 Clostridia bacterium
TTATGACTAAAAGTACCAAAAGTCCCGGGGGTGGATTGCTCCGGACCCCTAAAACCGCTCAGGGGTTTCACCCCTAAGAACCCCTTTAAAAATTCCTCTTGCTAAATATTAATTGTTATGTTACAATATTTTTAACCACGCATTTAAATATTAATATCTCTATGTTCAACAATGTATTTTTTTACCCTTTTGGTAAAAATACATGGCTTTTTCGCATTGTTGTAATGTAGAGAATATTTGAATTGCGTGGTTGCATTCAAGGTCATGTATTTTTCGTGCGTGGCCTTGTGCCACGCACTTTTTATTTTAAAGGAGGAATACATAAAGAAAAGGTTTCCTGATGTCACTCAGTTTATTAAATGCATAGCTTCGAGTAGTCGCCAAGCAAGTCAAAAGAAAAGCGTTCAACTTTTTTGTTGAACGCTTTTCGCTTTTAATTATTTTTCTATAATGCTTTCACCTGACATTTCAGCAGGTTTTTCAACTCCCATAATATCGAGCATTGTGGGGGCAAGGTCGGCAAGTCTGCCTTTTTTAAGTTTAATATCGCCCATACCGGTTACGATTAACGGCACAACATTTGTACTGTGTGCAGTAAACACATCGCCCGTTACGGGATCAATCATCTGCTCGGCATTGCCGTGGTCAGCGGTAATAAGCATTACACCGCCCATCTCGGCAACTTTGTCTGCAATCTTACCAACGCAGGTATCAACCGCCTCAACTGCAGCAACGGCAGCATCCATAACACCTGTGTGGCCTACCATATCGCAGTTTGCGTAGTTTAAGATAACTACATCGTATTTATTGGTATCAAGCGCTTCTAAAAGTTTTTCTGTAACTTCGTATGCGCTCATTTCTGGTTTCATATCATATGTTGCAACCTTAGGTGATGCAACAAGAATTCTGTCTTCGCCCTCGTATGTTTTTTCAACACCGCCGTTAAAGAAGAATGTTACGTGCGCATATTTTTCGGTTTCGGCAATGCGCAACTGTTTCATACCGAGGTTGCTGATATATTCACCAAAAGTATTTTCCAAAGATTCAGGCTTGAACGCAACCTCTACATTCGGCATAGATGCGTCGTACTGAGTCATACATACATAGTAAAGGTCGAGCATATCTCTTTCAAAGCCGTTAAACTCAGGATCAACCAAAGTTCTTGTAATCTCACGCGCACGGTCAGGGCGGAAGTTATAGAAAATAACAGAGTCGCCTGATGCAATTTTGCCTGTAGGTGCGCCGTCTTTGGTGATAACTGTGGGCACAACAAACTCGTCTGTGATGTCGTTGTTATAAGATGTTTCAATAGCGGTAACGGCTGAGTCGCACATTTCGCCCTCACCTTTAACCATAGCGTCGTACGCTTTAACAACTCTTTCCCAGCGGTTGTCACGGTCCATAGCGTAGTATCTGCCCATAACAGTTGCAATTTCGCCCGCGCCGATATCACGGATTTTGTTTACAAGTGCTTTTGCAAAGTCAACACCGCTTGTAGGCGATACGTCACGCCCGTCTAAGAAGCAATGGATATATATTTTATCTAACCCTTTATCTTTTGCAAGTTTAATAAGTGCATACATATGCTCGTTGTGGCTGTGAACACCGCCGTCTGAAAGCAAGCCCATAATGTGAAGTGCACTTCCCTTTGCTTTGCAGTTGTCACAAGCCGCATTGAATGCAGCATTTTCAAAGAAATCGCCGTCTGAAATAGACTTGGTAATTCTGGTAAGTTCCTGATACACAATTCTGCCTGCGCCGATATTGGTGTGACCAACCTCGGAATTACCCATCTGACCATCGGGCAGACCAACGTCTAAGCCGCTGGCGTGGATAACTGTGGTGGGGTTCTGCGCAGTGAGTTTATCAAGATTAGGGGTTTTAGCGGCAATCACCGCATTCCCCTCTTTTAAATCGCTTTTGCCGTAACCGTCTAAGATTGCCAGCACGATAGGTTTTTTACTCATAGTAATCTGCCTTTCTTATACATAATTACGTTCCCCTTGAAAATAAGGGGAACGAATGGATTTTTATAAATTCAATCAGCTGTTTACGATAATGCTGAAATCCTCAGCCTTTAAGCTTGCGCCGCCAACGAGTCCGCCGTCGATATCCTCTTTAGCAAAGAGTTCTGCAGAGTTTTTAGCGTTTACGCTGCCGCCGTACTGAACAGTAACTGCGTCTGCTGCATCTGCACCAAACACCTCTGCAACAGTTGCACGGATTTTAGCGCAAACTTCCTGAGCCTGCTCGCTTGTAGCAGTTTTGCCTGTACCGATTGCCCAGATAGGCTCGTATGCAATAATAGTTTTCTTAACCTGCTCAGCAGTTAAACCTAAAAGTGCAATTTTAGTCTGCATAGAAACGAGGTCGTTTGTGATGCCCTGTTCTCTCTGCTCTAAACTTTCACCAACGCAAACGATTGGGATAAGGTCGTGCTCGAAAGCCTTTTTAACTTTTAAGTTTACAGTTTCGTCAGTTTCAGCAAAGTACTGTCTGCGCTCGCTGTGACCGATGATAACATATTTAACACCGAGTTCGCAAAGCATTGAAGGAGCAATCTCACCTGTGAAAGCGCCGCTTTCTTCAAAATACATATTCTGTGCACCAACTTTGATGTTAGAGCCTTCGCAAGCCTTAACTGCTTCGCTTAAAGAAGTAAAGGGCACGCAGATAACGCAGTCGTTTTTAGCGTCTGCAACCAATGGTTTAAGTTCTTCTATAAGTTTAACTGTTTCAGCAGGAGTTTTGTTCATTTTCCAGTTACCTGCTACTGTGATTTTTCTCATTTTTATCGTCCTCTCAAAAGTTATTTTTAAGTATAGCCCTTCCGTTTGAAAGGGCTATACTGATATTGTATAATTATTTGTCGTTAAGTGCTGCAATACCGGGGAGTTCAATACCCTCTAAGAATTCCAGTGAAGCACCACCGCCGGTTGAGATGTGAGTCATCTTATCAGCGTAGCCTAACTGCTCTACTGCAGCCGCACTGTCGCCACCGCCGATGATTGTGATAGCATCAGCCTCAGCAACTGCTTTAGCAATTTCTTTAGTACCGTTAGCGAATGCAGGCATCTCGAATACGCCCATGGGACCGTTCCAGATAACTGTTTTAGCCTTTTTGATAACTTCAGAGAACAGTTCGATTGTTTTAGGACCGATATCCATACCCATAAAGTCTTCGGGAATCTGCTCAGAAGCAACTACTTTGCTTTCAGCATCAGCCTTGAACTCTGCTGCAACTACGTTTTCGATAGGCAGGAGAAGTTCTACGCCTTTCTGCTGTGCTTTTTCCATAAGGCTGCGTGCAAGGTCGAGTTTTTCAACTTCGCAGATAGAAGTACCTACGCTGTAGCCTTTAGCAGCGAGGAAAGTATAAGCCATACCACCACCGATGATGAGGTAGTCAACTTTTTCGAGTAAGTTTTCGATTACGCCGATTTTGTCAGAAACCTTAGCACCGCCCAAGATTGCAACGAAAGGACGCTCGGGGTTAGAGAGCGCTTTACCCATAATTTCAATCTCTTTCTGGATAAGGTAACCGCATACTGCAGGGATATATGCAGCAACGCCTGCAGTTGAAGCGTGTGCACGGTGAGCAGTACCGAATGCATCGTTTACATAAACATCTGCAAAGTCAGCAAGTTTTTTAGAGAATTCGGGGTCGTTCTTCTCTTCTTCTTTATGATAACGAACATTTTCCAAAAGAACGATTTCGCCGTCTTTTAACTCAGCAACGCATTTAGCAGCGCTTTCGCCGATAACGTCTTCTGCCATTTTAACTTCCTGACCTAAAAGTTCAGAGAGTCTTGCAGCAACGGGTTTAAGGCTGTATTTTTCGTTAAACTCGCCCTTTGGTCTGCCGAGGTGTGAGCAAAGGATAACCTTAGCACCCTGAGCAACCAGATATTTGATTGTGGGCAGAGCACCGATGAGTCTGTTTTCATCAGTAATTTTTTTCTCGTCGTTGAGCGGCACGTTAAAGTCGCAACGAACCAGAACTTTTTTGCCGGCTACGGCAATATCTTCGATAGTTTTTTTGTTCATAACATTATCTCCATTC
>JAZSLD010000067.1:0-1514 GCA_045535195.1 Clostridia bacterium
ATGAGCCAGCGCGGCGGAAGTGTTGTTACATACGTTAAATACGGTGATAAAGTATACTCTCCTATTATTGACAGAGGCGAAGCAGACATTATACTCGCTTTTGAAACTTTAGAGGCTTACCGCGCTCTGCCATATCTTAAAAAAGGCGGAAAAATGATTGTAAACAACCAGAAAATGAATCCAATGCCCGTTATAACAGGTGCCGCAACTTATCCCGAAAACATCACAGAAAAACTTTCTGCAAAGGCAGACGTTTTAGTTGCAGACGCAGCATCGATTGCAAAGCAGGCAGGAAATATTAAAGCGGTTAACGTAGTGCTTATCGGCATAATGGCAAAATCTACCGACATAGAATACGACAAGTGGATTAAAACCATTAAAGAAACCGTTCCCGAAAAATTTGTTGACATTAATATTAAGGCATTTGACCTTGGATATAACTTATAAGGAGTGATTAAGATGGCTAAGTATCATCAGCCCGAACTGGAATGTATGGATCGTGAGGAACGCAAAAAAATCCAGACGGAGCGCCTTGTTAAACAAATTAAATACGTTTACGAAAATGTAGCACCTTACAGACAACGTATGGACGAAGCAGGAGTTAAACCTGAGGACATTAAAGAACTTAAAGACCTTGCAAAACTCCCCTTTACATACAAAAAAGATTTACGCGATTTTTATCCGTTTGAACTTTTTGCAGCACCTATGAAAGACATCGTAAGAATTCATGCATCATCAGGCACTACAGGCAAGCAGATTGTGGCAGGCTATACAAAAAACGATATGGATATGTGGTCGGATTGTATGGCTCGTCAGTTTGTGGCTGCAGAGGGTGACGAAAACTCTATTATTCAGGTTTCTTACGGGTACGGATTGTTCACGGGTGGTCTTGGTGCACACGGCGGTGCTGAAAGAATCGGTGCTACTGTTATACCCACCTCTTCAGGTAATACAGAGCGTCAGGTAAGATTTATGACCGACCTTGGCGCAACACATCTGTGCTGCACGCCGTCTTATGCTATGTATCTGGCAGAGGCTGTTGCAGAGGCAGGAGTTAAAGACCAGTTAAAACTTAAAGCAGGTATATTCGGTGCTGAGCCCTGGACAGAAGATATGAGAAGAAAAATTGAAGACGGTCTTGGACTTAAGGCTTTCGACGTATACGGTCTGACGGAAATATGCGGACCCGGTGTTGCATTTGAATGTGGCGAGCAAGGCGGTATGCACATAAACGAAGACCACTTTTTAGCAGAAATTATCGACCCCGAAACAGGCGAAGTTCTGCCCGAAGGCTCTTTTGGTGAGTTGGTATTTACCACCATCACAAAAGAAGGTATGCTGATGATTCGTTACCGCACACGCGATTTGTGCTCATTAAATTACGAAAAATGCGCTTGCGGAAGAACGCTTGTACGCATGAACAAGCCTAAGGGACGTTCTGACGATATGCTTATTATCCGTGGCGTAAACGTGTTCCCGTCACAGATTGAAGAAGTTCTGCTCTCTATGGGCGA
>JAZSLD010000223.1:0-5681 GCA_045535195.1 Clostridia bacterium
CCGCCTGTAGGTGGCATTGCGTATTCAAGTGCGTTGATAAAGTCGTCGTCCATCATATTTGCTTCTTCGTCGCCTGCTTCTCTTGCTTCAACCTGTTTTAAGAATCTTTCTTTCTGGTCGATGGGGTCATTAAGTTCAGAGAATGCGTTACCAAGTTCACGGCGTGTTACAAACACCTCAAAACGCTCGGTTAATCTTGGGTCGCTAACCTTTCTCTTAGCAAGCGGAGAAACCTCTACGGGGTAGTCCATAATAAATGTAGGCTGAACAAGGTTTTCCTCTACTCTTTCTTCAAATGCAAGGTTAATGAGTTCGCCGCGTGTAAGTGTGCCCTCAACCTCTATACCCATACCTTTTACTGCTGCAAGAGCATCTTCGTCTGTCTGGATATCGTTAAAATCAACGCCTGTATATTTTTTGATGGCGTCAATCATAGTGATTCGCTCCCAAGACGGAGTAAGGTCGATTTCTTCACCCTGATAGGTAATCTTGGTTGTACCAAGGACTTTTTCACAAACATAAGTAACCATCTGCTCGGTAATATCCATCATACCGTGGTAGTCTGTGTATGCCTCGTAAAGTTCTATAGTGGTAAACTCGGGGTTATGTTTGATGCTCATACCCTCGTTACGGAAAATTCTGCCCATTTCGTAAACTTTTTCAAAGCCGCCTACGATAAGACGTTTTAAGTAAAGTTCTGTAGCGATACGCAGGTACATATCGATATCGAGCGTATTATGGTGAGTGATAAACGGACGTGCAGCAGCACCGCCGGGAATAGAGTTTAAGATAGGTGTATCAACCTCTATATATCCTTTATTATCCAAAAACTCACGGATTGCGCTTATAATTTTGCTGCGGAGCATAAATGTTTTCTTAACCTCGGGATTTACGATTAAGTCAACGTATCTCTGGCGGTAGCGCAGGTCCATATCTTTAAGACCGTGGAATTTTTCAGGCAACGGCTGCAGAGATTTTGAAAGAAGTGTAATCTCTTTTGCGTGGATAGATGTTTCGCCTGTTTTGGTTTTAAAAACATCGCCCTTTATGCCGACAATATCACCGATATCGAGTTTTTTGAACAGTTTATACTCGTCCTCGCCGATAACATCTCTTGCAACGTAAGACTGAATTCTGCCCTCTCTGTCCTGAATATGGCAGAAAGATGCCTTACCCATAACACGTTTACTCATTAAACGGCCTGCAACGGATACGTCTTTGCCCTCAAGCTCATCGTAATTTTCGATAATCTGGGCGGAGTTATGCTGTTTGTCGTACTTTGTAACCGCAAAGGGATCCATACCATTATCCTGCAGTTCTTTAAGTTTTTCTCTGCGGACTTTGAGTATTTCGTTTAAATCCTGCTCTGGTGCGGTTGTCATGTCTTTTGTATTTTCCTGCATTTAAATCTATCTCCTTATTTACTAATGTCTAAAATTTTGAACTGAATTGTGCCGCCGGGAGTTTCAATATCAACAATATCGCCCTTGGTTTTGCCGATAAGCGCTTTACCGATGGGAGATTCGTCTGAAATCTTGTTTTTATTGGGGTCTGCCTCGGTTGAGCCAACTATCATAAATGTTTCCTCTTCGTCAAATTCAACGTCTAAAACAGTTACTTTGGCGCAAATGCCTACTACGTTTGTATCAACGTCGCTCTCGTCAACGATTTCAGCGTTACGAAGCATTTTTTCGATCTCTGCAATACGGATTTCCATCTTGCCCTGTTCGTCCTTTGCTGCGTCATATTCAGCGTTTTCCGAAAGGTCGCCAAATCCGCGTGCAATTTTAATTTTTTCTGCAACTTCACGGCGCTTTGTAACTTTAAGGTACTCCAGTTCTGCCTCAAGGTTTTTTACACCCTCGGGAGTGAGAACCACTTTCTTTCCGTTTACTGCCATTTTAAAAATTCTCTCCTTTATATATACAATTTAAGGAATAAATCAATGATGTAAATTCTTTTCTATCTTACACATTATAAACATTTATATTCGTTTTGTCAACACAAAGAATATATTTTTAATTTAAGCCTTTCCAAAACGTGTATGTCTATATTGTCGCCTGCTATAGCCTCTGCAACGGGCGGGGTAATTATGCTTTTATTTTCGTCTGTAAATACGGTGGTGCTTCTGTGTGTTAAATCTACTTTTACCTTTTGCGCACCGCCGTATCCGGCGCACACAACACCTACTCCGCCGCACTCGCCCACTTTAAGCGCAAGCCCCATAGAACTCATTACTTCTTCTGCAAGATACTGCGCATCAGCATTGGTGCACAAAGCAACATTTTTAAAATGCATAGCGGCACATTCTATAATGCGCAGCGTTTCGCCGTCGGCAGACTCGTCGTACACAGTGCAACTGTCGCAAGTTTTATAAAGTTTTGCGGCACGTGATATAAGTTTTGGGTATATTGAGCGCATAAGGCGTTCGCCGGTACATAGGCTTACGTCTGCACGTGCAAGTTCGGGCAGTACAAAATCCGGCGCATTGCCTTTAACCACCGCACGGTCTATGCCGTAGCGTGATATAAAACCCTTTAATTTGCGGCGGCTGTTAAGCGGACCTGAATATATTATTTCTTGCTCTGCAATATGGGCAGATTGTGGTTTTGTAAAATTATCGTCATATGATATTACAGATATTTTGCCCATGGAAAATTCACCTCCATGGCACAAGTATATTTTATATATGTGATAAATATGCATTTGCAAAAGCAAATAACAATAGTACATTTTTTTGCCTGAGTATATTTATGCAAAAAAATGTACTATTGTTTAATGTCATACACAATTTATCAGTTTGCAAGAAGCGCATCTACGGCAGCGCGAATTTTCTGTCCTTTCACGTTAGTGCTTATATATGCCTTAAGTTCGTTGTCAAGCGGCTGAACTTTGTGTGTTTTGATTTTCTTTATAATATGCCAGCCGTATACAGACTGAACGGGTTTTGAAATTTCGCCGTCTTTAAGTGCGAATGCGGCGGTTTCAAATGGCTCTACCATCTCGCCGGTGGTAAAAATGTAGCCCTCGGGATTGCTCATCATACCGGGGTCTTCGCCGTATTTTGAGATAAGTTGGTTAAAGTCTGCACCGCCGATGGCTTCTTTATAAACGTCGTTTGCTTTTTTCTCAATTTCTTTAAGTTTTGCAGAGTCGGTAATTGCGGCTCCGTTTTTATCCATTGTGCTGATAAGAATATGCTGTGCCTGAACACCGTCGTAAGGGAATGCGGCAGCGTTGTCAGCATGGTACTGCGCAATTTCAGCATCGGTAGCGGCAAATGCGGCAGAATCTAAAAGTTTGCTGTACAGATACTCTGTTTCCTCATATCTTTTGTACATTTCGTATGAATAACCTGCATTTTCCATAGCGGCATACATTGCCTCTTTACTGCCGTAGTTAAGTTCCATATACGCCATAACATTGCTGAAGTTATCGTAAAATTCCTGATCAACATAAATATTATTCTCAGCGGCAAGCGAAGAGAGTGCTTTATAACTTCTGATACTTTCTATTGCAGTTTTGTGCAGTTGCTCGTCGGTAGCGTTTGCCATTGACGGGTCTTTTGCATACATATTTTTGTATGCGGTTATTTCGTCTGTAGTTGCGCTAAAGCCGTTTCCAAGTACAACATTTTCACCTGCAAACTCGGCAGCGAATTTATCTTCTATATATGCCACGCCGTCTTTGTAGATGACATTTCTGCCAAGCCCCTCGGCAACGGCACGGATTGGAACATATGTAGTGTCAAGGTAAAGGAAGTTGTCTGCCTCTAATTTTTCGCCGTCAATCATAACTGTCATATGGTTTCTTACAACGTCAATCTTTTCCCAGATAACGTCTGCCATTGCAGGCACGCTGACGCATATTGCGCCGATTACAACGCCTAAAATAAAAGTTTTAAAATTTTTCTTCATTAGAATATCTCCTTTTGTTTTAAACTATAGGTTATATTGGATTTTTTCACCTGAGCATATTTATGTGAAAAAATCCAATATAACCATAGTGATTATTCATATGGTATATAATGTTTTTTCTGCTTAGGCAGAAAAAACATTATATACTCATTCTCCATTAGTCTTTACACCGTCATATCTTTGCCCGATGCGGCGGCTTTTAAGTATTCATTTATAAATCCGTCAAGTTCGCCGTCCATTACTGCACCAATATTGCCCACCTCAAACGATGTACGGTGGTCTTTAACCATAGTATACGGCTGGAACACGTATGAGCGAATCTGGCTGCCCCACGCAATTTCTTTGTGGTCGCCCTTGATGTCGTCTATCTTTTCTTTTTGCTCACGCTCTTTAATCTCAATAAGTTTACCCATAAGCATTTTCATAGCGGTTTCTCTGTTTTTATGCTGTGAACGCTCGTTCTGGCACGAAACAACTATGCCTGTGGGGATATGTGTAATACGGATGGCAGAGTCTGTTTTGTTAATGTGCTGACCGCCCGCACCGCTGGCACGGAATGTGTCTACACGGATATCCTCGGTGTTGATTTTAATTTCTGTATCGTCGTCGATTTCTGGCATAACCTCAACGGACGCAAATGATGTGTGACGTCTGCCGGAAGAGTCGAACGGCGATATACGAACGAGTCTGTGTACACCTTTTTCGCTCTTTAAGTAACCGTAAGCGTTAAGTCCGCCTATAATAATGGTAACGCTTTTAACGCCTGCCTCATCACCGGGAAGGAAGTCAACCGTTTCTATTGTATAGTTGCTGCGCTCTGCCCAGCGGGTGAACATTCTAAGCAGCATCTGCGCCCAGTCCTGAGCCTCTGTGCCGCCCGCACCTGCGTGTATGGTAAGGATAGCATTGTTTTTATCGTACTCACCGGAGAGCAGAGTTTCAAGCGTCATAGATTCAACGGTATCTTTAATCTGTTTTAAAGATGCCATCATTTCGCTGTCGGACTCGGTTTCGCCCTCTTCTGCCATCATTTCGGCAAGAACTAAAGTGTCATCATACAAAGACACGAGGTCGTTGTAGCGTTCTACTTTGTTTTTGTATTCTTTTGTGCGCTGCAGGATTTTCTGGCTTTTTTCCATATCGTCCCAGAATCCGTCTGCGGCGGCTTGTTTTTCTAATTCTTCAATTTCTTTTAAAGCGCCGGCGATGTCAAAGTGAATCCCTCAGTTCGTCTATGCCGGATTTTGTTGCTTGTACTTCAAGTCTGAATTCATCAATTAGCATTTAATCACTTCCTTTATATATTTTTTATAAATTATAAACTTTTTTACGGATTAAACAAAAGGGGTTCTTAGGGGTGAAACCCTGTAGGGAACGGCGCTTGCCGACGTTCCGCATATGCGGTTTTAGGGGCAGTTGTCCCACATAAATGTATGGTAACATTGTAGGGGACGGCGTCCCCGACGTCCCGTTATAAAAATTTATTTTTAAAATTTTTTCTCAAAGGGGTTTCCCCTTTGAATCCCCAAGTCGACTAATTCCAGAATTGGACAAATTATATGCTCATTGCTTTTTGCCTTTTACCACCGCACGCAATAAAAACTTATTTTATGCGTGCTAAACCGATGCTTTATATGTTATAGGGAATTAATCGCATCGGTTTTGGAAGCCAAAAAGCAATTTCACATTAATTTGTGTTCCAATTCTTCCATAGGTCGACCTTTAAAACCATAAACCACGGTGGCTTCGTAGCCGTGATGGCTT
>JAZSLD010000008.1:0-7929 GCA_045535195.1 Clostridia bacterium
GGAGACCGCTGCTCTACCAACTGAGCTATACCCCTAAATGTTACTTTAATAGTATAGCACATAGTAAAGCATTTGTAAAGTAAAATTTTTAATTTTTTAAAAATTTCCTGCATAAGTATGTTCAAGCCGTATTATATCGGAAACCATAGCGATAAATTCTGAATTTGTGGGTTTACCTCGGTCAGCATCTATAGTATATCCGAACATTTCATTAAGCACGGCAGGATCGCCTCTGTTCCACGCAACCTCTATAGCATGGCGGATAGCACGCTCTACTCGCTGCGGAGTGGTGTCAAACTTTTTAGCAACCGCAGGGTACAAAACTTTTGTAACTGAATGTGCCAGTTCCATATCTTCGGTCATCATAGTGATGGCAGCACGTATATAATGGTAACCTTTGATATGCGCAGGTATACCTACACGCTGGATAGTTTCTGTTATACGGCGTTCCATATTATAGTCCTGACCGATGCTTCTTGCACGCACAGTATTTTCGCGTATAAGTTCAATAAGAACAGAATAATCAAGCGGGCGAAGCAAATAGTATTTAGCGCCCAGGTCCATTGCTTTTTGCATAAGCAGATTATTATTAACCGAAGAAACAACTATAAAAGAGGGTTTAACCTCAAGT
Organism: Clostridia bacterium; assembly: GCA_045535195.1. Lineage (GTDB taxonomy): Bacteria > Bacillota > Clostridia > UMGS1810 > UMGS1810 > SIG455. The sequence goes on from JAZSLD010000008.1 coordinate 632, forward strand.
TTTGCTTCACTGATTTTTTTAATTACACCCAAACCGTCAATATGAGGCATAACTATACCTGTTATAACGATATCCGGTTTAGAATTCATAATTTCATTATACGCCTCACGACCATTATTTACGCACTTTATAACCTCGGTATCGTTAAAAGTGCCTAAAAACTGACACAGTTCCTCACAAAAAGCAGTGTCACTGTCGGCTATCAAAATTCTGGCTTTCTTCTTCTCTCTCATTGACTTATATCCTCCTCAACAAAACAAATATTTGTAAATATTTTCCATATACAAAGTATATACCATATTTTTCCAAAAATCAATAGCCAAATTGTAAAAAAATGTAATTTGGTAATTTTTTACAGAAGTGTTGGGGAGTTTTTGTTTATTTATATACTAATTTTTGCAATTAAAAAACTGCTCTGTAAAAGAGCAGTTTTTTAAACTTAATTTAAAACTCTGTTAAGGAATTGCTTTGTACGTTCGTTTTTGGGATTGGAAAGAACCTCTTCAGGTGTTCCCTGCTCCACTATAACGCCCTGATCCATAAAGATTTCTCTTGAGGCAACCTCACGCGCATATCCCATTTCATGCGTTACTACTATCATGGTGTTTTTTTGTGCGGCAAGTTTGCGCATAACTGCAAGTACTTCGCCGGTAAGTTCGGGGTCTAATGCGCTGGTGGGCTCGTCAAAGAGCATAATTTCGGGATTCATAGCAAGTGCACGGGCGATTGCCACCCTCTGCTGCTGACCGCCTGAAAGTTGGCACGGGTACGCATTTTCTTTATCAGAAAGCCCGACATCGTTTAAAAGTTTACGTGCATGGGCAATTGCATCTTCTTTTTTCTCTTTTTTTACTATAAGCGGCGCTTCAATGATATTTTCTATAACAGATTTTTGCGGAAACAGATTAAAATTCTGGAAAACCATTCCCATTTTCTTAAAAATTCTGCGCAGAACTTTATCATTTGCATAAACGCCGTTTTCGGCAATTACTTCGCCGTCGAAGATTATCGTGCCGTCGTTTATCTGCTCAAGTCTATTAAGGCATCTTAAAAAAGTGCTTTTACCCGAGCCGGACGGACCGATAATAGCAACAACCTCGCCACGGTTAACCTCAATATCTATACCTCGCAAAACTTCAAGTTTACCGAAGTTTTTACAAATATTTTTAGCCTCTAATATAGCCATAATCAACCTCTGTAATAATCAAATTTTTTCTCAATATATCCGAACAGCACGGTGAGTATTCCGCAGAAGATAAGGTAGAATGCGCCTGAATAGAACACCGGCCAGATGATTGCTTTTGTTGCAACAAAATTCTGTGCAGTCTGGGTGATTTCAACAACCATTATAATTCTGGCGAGAGAGGTGTCTTTAACAAGGGTGATAATCTCGTTGCTCATAGGTGCAACTATACGCTTAACCACCTGCATAAACACAATCCTGAAAAACACCTGAATTTTGCTCATACCAAGTGCATAGCCTGCCTCGTACTGCCCTTTTGATATAGACTCTATACCACCACGGTAAATTTCGGAAAAATACGCCGCATAGTTAATAACAAACGCAATAAGTGCCGCATTTATTCTTGATAAGCCCGTATAACCGAAAATAAGACCGGGGCCGTACATAAACAAAATCAACTGCAGCATAAGCGGTGTACCGCGGATAATCCACACAAAAACACGCGTTATAAAACTAAGCGGTTTAAATTTGCACATAGAGCCCATTGCTATTATCATACCAAGAGGCATTGCAAACAGCAATGTTATAAAGAAAATTTTGATATTTACGCTGAAAGCCTCCAGCAGTTTAGTAGTAACTGTTAAAAACATAGTTATCTCCGATAAAACGCCGTAAAAGAACCAGCCCGAAAGGGGTTGGTTCTTTTAATCAGCGTAAAATTATTATACTGAATTATTAATTATTTGCCTACCATTGCATTTGCCAAAGTATAGTCTAAAACTGCAGCGTCAGCGGTGTTTGATTTAACTTCGAGCAAAGCGTCGGTCTGTTTGGTTACTGCTGTGTATGTTGCTTTAGAAAGTTCTTCGTCATCAGCAATAGCAGTTTCGCCTGCTGATGCAACCTCTGCAACAAGACGTGCGTCTGCAAGTGATGCTGTGTCTGTATATTTAGCAGCATCTGTTTTTCTGATTACTACAACCTGTTTGTTAAGGATATAAGGAACTGAGAAGTCAAGATTTTCTTCTCTTTCTTCTGTCATTGTGAAACCGTTCCAGATACAGTCGATTGTTTTTGCTTCGAGTTCAATTTCTTTTGTATCCCAGTTGATTTCTACGAAATCAGGTTCAACACCGAGTTTAGCGCATACTGCTTCAGCAAACTCTGTATCAAAACCTACGAAGTTGCCTTCGTCATCTGTGTAGTTCATAGGAGCATATACTGTGTAACCGATGGTCATTTTACCTTTTTCTTTTATGTACTCAAGGTCAGAGTCGCCTTCTGCACGTGACTCAACTTCTTCAGGCTCAACAAGGTTGTCTGCCAAATCGTATTTAGTAGCGATTTCTTTTAAAGTGCCGTCTTCGTAGAGTTCTTTGATGATTTTGTTAACTTCGTCAACAACATCACTGCCTGTACGGAAACCAATACCGTACTCTTCTACAGCAAGGTCAAGACCGTCGATTGTCATAAGGTCATCATAACTTGTACTGGCATTTTCATTACCTGCACATGCTGCAAGTGCAAATACCATGCATACAGCCATAAGTAAAGCAATAATCTTTTTCATAATAATTCTCTCCGTTTCAAATATGTAATTATTAAATGCCTTTTTCAGGGCACGTGTTTATTATACGCCAAAACTTTATCAAAGTAAAGTGCTAAATTGATAAAATCATTAACTTTGTGAAAATTCTACATTATGTGCCTCAATTTTTGTTAATATATTGTTGGTTATTTACCTTTTTAGAGCCGATTATCAGCATGACAATCGCCAGAACAACCGTAATCAATGCAACAATCTGCGAAATTCTGACCGGTCCAAAGTAAAGGCTGTCCAGACGCAAGCCTTCTATCCAGAACCTTCCTATTCCGTAAGAAAGCAGATACGTCCAGAACACCTGACCATCAAATTTTTTCTTGCCGATAAGTTTTAAAAGCACAATGAACACGCCGACATTCCACAGCGATTCATATAAAAATGTAGGGTGCACCTCTGCCCATGTGGTGAGAGTGGCGTCTGTATACAGCCTCATACGCCACGGGACAAGACTGCTTGCAGGTGCGCCGAAAGCCTCACGGTTGACAAAATTACCCCAGCGTCCTACCGCCTGACCGACAGCAAGACCTATACAACCTACATCTATACATTTAAGCGGATTTAATTTTTTTACCTTACAATAAATAAGTACTGCGGCAACTGCACCAATAACTGCGCCGTATATAGCAATGCCGCCCTCCCAGACTTTGAATATGTCTGCAAGTCTGTTTTTGTAACTGTCCCACTTGAAAACAACATAATATATTCTGGCGCATATAACCGCCGCCGGCGCACCGAATATTACCATATCTAATATTGTATCATCACTTATGCCGTGTTTTTTGCTGATACGCAGACAGATTAAAACAGCCAGTATAAGACCGAGTGCTATAATTACGCCGTACCAATGCACAGGCGTACCGAAAAAATTTGTATCGGGGTTAAGCATAATATTAAGCCCCGGAAATTCTACAGGTCCGTCAAAGGCGCGTTGTCCAAGATTTGATGATGTGCTGATATCACCCATTTATACCGCCCCCTTTAAGATACAATAGACACAGCCATATTTTCTTTAGTGAATACATCATTAAGGCGTTTTGTTACATAGTCAATATCAACTGTTTCAAACACGTTATGGAAATTAAAAATATTTATACCGTTTAAAATATTGCGCAAAACCATAGTTCCTATGCTTTCAACATCGTTAAAACCACGTGCAAAACCGCCCATAACAGCCTTGCGTACACGGTTAAAGTCTTCTTCATTAATGCCGTCTGATTTAAGTTTTTCTATAGCATGCTCTATACGTTTGCAAACTTCTTCAGGCTTTTCGCTCTCACCGCCGAACACAACACACGCAAACTGCGGTTCGCACATTATATCTGTGGCAAAGTTGGCGTTTATAAGACCTTCTTCGTACATATCGTTATAAAGGTCGCTGCTTCTGCCGGCAATAAGTTTTACAAGAATTTTCATAGCGATTTCAGTTTTAAGCAGTTCGTCGCCGCCTGACAAGTCATTTATTTTATAACCAAGATTAAAAAGAGGTATTGCAACATCGAGTTTGGAACGTATTTCGCCTTTATATGCGCCGGATGGCTCATCAGGATAAATTGAAACTGCCGCTTCGCCTGCTCCCTCTTTGGTTATGGCTTCGTCCACAATTTTTGCAATCTCGTCAGGTTCTACGTCACCCACCACGCAAACCGCCATATTTGACGGGTCATAAAACGTATTATAGCATTTATAAAGCACATCTTTATCAATCTTTGCAATGCTTTCAACCGTACCTGCAATATCTATTTTAACGGGGTGATTGGCATAGAGTGCTTTAAGCAGATTAAACTGGACCTGCCAATCGGGATCGTCGTCATACATACGTATTTCCTGACCGATAATGCCCTGCTCTTTTTCTACATTTTCGTCAGTAAAATACGGCTCCTGAACGTACGAGAGCAAATGCGCAAAGTTTTCGTTAAAATTGTCTGTACACGAAAAAAGATAGCACGTACAGTTAAACGATGTAAACGCATTGGCATTGGCACCGAATTTGGCAAATTTGTCAAAAGCGTTTGTCCCATCGGGCTGCTCAAACATTTTATGCTCTAAAAAATGCGCTATTCCGTCGGGAACTGTAACGGGCTGATTTTCGTCTTTGGGGATAAACTGACTGTCTATAGAGCCGTAGCGTGTGCCGAATATAGCATACTTTTTAACAAAGCCGGGCTTGGGTATAACAAACACACCGAGTCCGCTTTTGTGCTCACCTATATACATTACCTCGCCTATTGATTTATTTTCTATTTTATTAAGTTGCATTATTCTTCTCTACCTTTCAAAAAGTAAACTGTATCAAGAGTAATATCCGAAAACGCCTCAACAATCTGCTCAAGCGTAACTGCACGGACATTTTCAATAGCCTCATCAACTGTGACAACCTTGCCGGAAAGTATCTGCCCCAGATAAAAACTTCTGAGCATATACGAACTGTCAAGGTAAGAACGGTACTGATTTATTATGAAATCTTTTGAAATTTCGAGTTCGTCTTCAGTAATTTTACCTGCTTTTACATCGTCTAACTGCTGAAGAATCTCTGTTTTTGCACGCTCGTAATTTTTAAACTCAATACCCGAACTTATAAGCATAACCTTGGAGTATTTGTCGAGCCTGCTGGATACATAATATGCCAGCGACGACTTTTCGCGTACATTATTAAAAAGTTTTGAATGTGCGCCCGAACCAAACACGCTGTTACCTACTAAAAGCGGATAGTAAAGTTTGTCGTCTGCACCGATAAATGTGCGCAAGCCTAAGGCAAGTTTACCCTGAGCAACATCAAAAGACTCTTCCACAGTTTTAACCTCGCGTTTTTTTGCATCGGCATATTCCATTGCGACGGGGGTTATGTTAAAGTCGTATCTGCCGATAAGACTTTCTACGTTTGATCTAATATCATCAATATTGCACTTGCCTATTACAAATATATCTATAGGACTTGAGGTGATAATGTTTTTATAATGCTCATATAGATTAGACGCGTTGAGTTCTTTTAAATCTTCCACGTATCCGTACTCGTTAATGCCGCCGCTTTCGCCCTCGCACATCTCTTCCATACAGCGAAAATCCGCATAAGCACGTTTGTCGTTTATAAGGCTTTCTATATTATCTTTTAAATTCTTTTTCTCGGTTTCAACATAACTTTCAACGAATTTTCCGTTCTCTGTGGCAGGGTTAAACATAAACTCAAACATAAGTTCAATTACATCGTCAATTACGTTTTCACCGCACACAGATGAGTCAGGTGCACTGCACGATGTAACAAGCGACTGAACTGCTCCCCTGCGCGAAACCGACACATCATAGGCAGTTCCGTAAAGCGACTCTAAATGACGGTTGATTTGCCTCATTGACGGATATGTGGCAGTACCCGATTTAAGCACACCTGAAAGAAGTGAATTTTTAGTAACTTCCTCGCGCGATACAGGTCTGTGCAAATATACCGCCATTGACACCGTCTTATACTTAGCGTCATTTATATAATAAAGATTTATACCCTCTCGTATACTAAACTTTTGCAACTCATACATTTGTTTTTCCTCCTGCAATATACTTTACAACGTCATTTAATAGTATAACATAATTTTTAAAAAATACCAACAAAATTATTTATTTTAATATTGGGCAAAATTACACAATAAAAAAAATCGCCTTACAGTTGTTTTTGAATGTCAACACGCACAAAAGAAATAGGTTTTATTTGTTATAAATTACAGAATTTTCAATTTTGGAATGTTACTTTATTGACAATATTAAACAAGTAAACTATAATTAGTAATGATAAGGTTGGTATTGCCTCAAACGACGGTACTGACCAATACCGTTCAAAAGGAGTAATACCAATGGAAATCACTAATGTGAAAATCAGAAAAATCAGTTCAGACGGCAAAATGAAAGCTGTTGCTTCCGTTACGTTTGACGATGCATTTGTAGTTCACGACATCAAGGTTATCGAAAATGAAGACAAGGTGTTTGTTGCAATGCCTAACCGCAGAATGAAAGACGGTACTTTCAAAGACGTGGCTCACCCTGTTAATTTCGAGACAAGAAAATACATAGAGGAAATCATCATCAATGCATACAACGAAGCAGAGGACCCTGCTGAGGAAATCTAAGTTGTTTTGATTTTTCTAACCGCATCCCACAGGATGCGGTTTTTGTTTTGCCTTGGTATTGCAAATCCTCAAAAAAAGTTATATAATAATTGTTGTATTTACCAAGGAGGTATTATTATGTCCATTTACCCGCAGAATTTACACACCCACGGTACACTGTGCGACGGCAGACATGAATATGAAGATACCGTTAAGCGTGCCATCGAACTGGGTTTTTCATCTATTGGCTTTTCAGGACATTCCTATACCTCTTATGACTTATCGTGCTGTATGTCAACAGAAGGAACCAAGGCATATAAAAAACGCATAGCACAGCTTAAAGAAAAGTACGCAGGCATTATTGATATTTTCTGCGGTGTCGAGTTTGATCTGTATTCCGAGGACGACCCTACAGATTATGACT
>JAZSLD010000107.1:0-1943 GCA_045535195.1 Clostridia bacterium
TAGCCTTTTACCTGCAAAGCCTCGTACACTACACGCAAAACCTCACGTACGTGGTTTTCGCCCTCGCCTATCGCATTGAATTTCATGGTATTGTTATCCATTTGCAACACCCGCCTTTCAAATCTGTATACTATTATTATGATAACATATAAGGTATAAAATTACAAGTATTTTCGCACAAAGTACACAAAAAGGGCATTTCGTTTGCACAGGTCCGTTAAAAACGGACAATTGAAAAAGTGATTTTCCGCTTGAAGCAAGAAATGATGTGTGGTATAATAATTGCCATAAATAAGCATAGAGGTTATGCTGTGCATTTTAAAACAAGGAGATACCAAATGACTACCTTACTTATGATAAGACACGGCGAAAGCGAAGCAAACCGCAATAAAATATTTGCCGGAAATTTAGACGCAGACCTGCAAAGCAACGGATTAAAACAAGCGCAGAAAACGGCTGAATTTATCGCTAAAAATTATAAAGTTGACAAAGTATATGCAAGCGACCTTAAAAGAGCATACAAAACAGGCAAATGCGTTGCAGATTTGTTGAAGATAGAAATTATAGCAAATAAAAATCTGCGAGAGATTTCTGCCGGAAAATGGGAAGGTATAAGTTTTACTGATTTAGCAGTTGACTATGCAGATGACTACAACGTATGGCTTACAGACATCGGCAATGCGTGCTGTACGGGCGGAGAATCTGTTAAACATCTTGGCGAAAGGGTTATGACAGAATTAACTGATATTGCCTCTGCCAATGACGGCAAAACTATAGTTATTGCAACACACGCAACACCGATACGAACAATGCAAACTCTTGTTCAATACGGAAGTCTTGAAAATATGCATTCGGTGCCGTGGGTTACAAACGCTTCTGTTACAACTTTTGAATATGAAAACGGAATATGGCGTTGTGTAAAGGTAAGCGAAGATGCACATCTTAACGAGATAAAAACAAAACTTCCTGCAAATGTATAAATTAAAAGCCCGTCTTTAAGACGGGCTTATTTTATTGCAGGAGATATAATTGTTTTTAAAAATTCAGGCGGCAAAGGTGCATTGGTGGGCGTGTATCGTTCAATGCTTACAATTTTAACTACGGCAGGTTCCATATAATCACCTGCGGGCGCTATAGCATACTGACCGATTTCATATGTCTTTTCGCCCGAAAGATAGTAATACTCTTTGCGTTTGCCGGCAAATGTCACGCTGTAATAAGTAAGTCCTTCGCCGTTACATTCACCACACGATTTCGGCATATTGTTAATCATATCAGATATTTCACAAACAATATTCCGCATCGGTTTATCTATATACTTAAATCCGCAAGCCTTATTAATATTTTCAAGTGCAGCAGTATAATTCGACATAAAAATATCCGGATTATCAGTATATCGCATCATATCTGCATTGTGTTTAACCGCTTTTAAATAACGCAATGCATCTTCCGAATCAGCATTTTTATTACGCAATTTGGAAGTTTTAACAAGTTTTTGCGCTTCCCACACTTTTAAAGACACATTGCAAAGGTCATTTGCGTACTTAGGAGTTTTATCTAAAAACATGGTTTTAAAATATATAATTAATTTTTCCAACAATCTTTTTAAAAACATAAACTCACCCAAAAAGATTATAATATATAATCACACTATCCATCAAGAAGCGGTTGACAATGCAACTCCATAAAATTGTTATAATGAGAGGAGTGCTTACTTTGAAACTTGTAACCAACAACAGACCGCTTATCCGCAAACGCGGATACGATTTTATTAAATCAGCCGGCATTATTAAAAATGCAGGATTTGACGGCTACGACCATTCTATGTGCATAGGCGAAGAGTTTGCAAAATATGTTGACGAACTTGACAGCGAATACATAACTGCCTGCGTAGATACAAGGCACGCACATCTTAAGCAGATGCGTTAGTATCCGAACTCGCC
>JAZSLD010000007.1:0-2115 GCA_045535195.1 Clostridia bacterium
GAAATATAAAATGAAACATCAGCAAACACAGCAGTTGTAATACCTGTAGAAAAGAATACTGTTTCCCCCACAGACACAATTGCTGCACCTATAAGACCTACCGTGGCAGGTTTAAGTCCTGACATACAGCCTTTAACAATCTTATTCGTTTTAAACTTTTCAAAACACCTAGCAACAATAAGTATTATTATAAAAGACGGCAACACAACACCTAAAGTTGCACACACAGAGCCAAAAACACCACCAAGCCGCGAACCAATAAACGTAGACATATTAACAGCAAATGGTCCCGGAGTAGATTCACTTACCGCAATAAAGTTTATAATTTCCTGCTGCGAAAGCCACGCTTTTTTTAACACCTCAGCCTGAATAAGCGGTAGCATTGCATATCCGCCGCCAAATGTAAACGCGCCAATTTTAAAAAATGTTAAAAACAGTACAAGATATATCATAACTTATCCCTCCTTAAATTAATTAAAGAGGTAATAAGCCCTGCCAATGCACAGCACACAATAATAACAAGCACATTAACATTGGTAAATGCCGCCACTATAAAAGCACCTGCAAGTATAATATACGAAGCCGCACCTTTAGGACATTTTTTATACATCCCCCAAAGCGCCTTTATCAAAAGCGCAAGCACACCTGCTCGTATTCCGTTAAACGCAAATGCAACCGCCTTTATATCCTGAAAAGCCGTAAGCACATAAGATATAACAGATATTATCAGAAACGAAGGCAACACTACGCCTAATGTAGCCATAGCCGAGCCTAACACACCTGCAGTTTTATAGCCGATAAATGTGGCTGAATTAATTGCTATCGGCCCCGGAGTAGACTCAGCAATAGCGATAATATCAAGTATATCATCATCTGAAATCCATCCTTTTTTCTCAGCCGCTTCTTTTTGAATCAGCGGTATCATAGCATATCCACCGCCAAATGTAAACGCGCCAATTTTAAAAAAAGTGCAGAAGATGGACAGCAATATTTTACGTTTACTATTTTGCATAAACTATCTCCTTGATTATTACTTACGCCAGGTATGAGCCGAAAAGAGTATCAGCATCGGGAAAACTTCAAGTCTGCCTACAAGCATATCAAATATAAACACGATTTTTGATAATGGACTGAAAATAGAAAAATTCTGCGTAGGGCCAACCAAATCAAGTCCCGGACCAACATTATTAATGGTTGTTGCAACGGCTGTGAAATTAGTTGTAAAACCGAAATTATCAAGACTTACAACCAATAGCGAAATACCGTATATAACTGTAAACGACACAAAAAACACGTTTACAGAACGCATTACCTCATGGTCAACAAACCTGCCTGTAAGTTTTACCTTATGCACTCTGCTGGGGTGTGCGGCAATTTTGATTTCTTTAAACATACTCTTAATTAAAATCAATATTCTGGAAACCTTCATACCACCGCCGGTACTGCCTGCACAAGCACCCACAAACATCAATATTACCAATATGGTTGTAGACAAATCGGGCCATTGCACAAAATCTTTTGTCATAAAACCGGTTGTAGTTATAATAGATGCTACCTGGAATAAACTATGACGTATATTTTCGCTAAAAGTTGCATACAGATGTCGGCAATCAAAACAGATAATCAATGTAGCAGTCGCTATTATAAGCAGATATGCTCTTACCTCTTCGGAACGGAAACTGATTTTAAATCTGCGCATAATAATAAGGTAATAAACAGAAAAATCTATTCCGAAGATTATCATAAATACAGTTATAACACTTTGCAAATACGGCGAATAACCAACTATACTGCTATTCTTCACTGCAAAACCGCCTGTACCAGCCGTGCCAAACGCAGTAGTTATAGCCTCATAAAGCGGCATACCACCAATGAACATTAATACTATCTGCAAAAGTGTAAGGCTTGTATATATTCCATAAAGTATTATAGCGCTTGACCGCACCTTTGGAACAAGTTTGCTTACCGACGGGCCGGTACTCTCAGCACGGAGCAAATGCATATTCTTGCCGCCGCACAAAGGCAAAATAGCCACTAAAAACACAAGTACGCCCATACCGCCTATCCAGTGCGTAAAACTACGCCAGAAAAGCAAACATTTCGGTAAAGCCTCTA
>JAZSLD010000020.1:0-5430 GCA_045535195.1 Clostridia bacterium
GATGTAAAAATGAAACTCACTTACAACGTAAGCGATAAACCAGGTTTATGGAAAACCATAGTTTTCGCGTTGCAACAAATGCTTGCTATTTTAGCGGCAACGATAGCAGTTCCTGCTATTATAGGTAACGGTATGAGTTCCGCTGCTGCACTTTTTGGCGCAGGTATAGGTACTTTGGTATATGTTCTTTTTACCAAGGGTAAAAGCCCTGTATTTTTAGGTTCATCTTTTGCGTTTATCGGCTCGATGACAGCTGCTTTTGCAGGCGGTGTATCTATGGCGCTTGGATATATGGGTTTAATTATCGGTGCTGTTTTTGCAGGACTTGTGTATGTTGTTATTGCTATTATTGTTAAATTTGTTGGCGTAGGTTGGATTAACAAAGTTATGCCTGCAATTGTAATCGGTCCTACTGTTGCAATTATCGGTCTTTCGCTTGCCGGCAATGCTATCGGCGATTTGCAGTTGGGCGATATCGCTACCGCATCACCTCTTCTTTGTGTACTTTGCGGCATTATCACACTGTTTGTTACTACAGTGTGTGCCACATACGGTAAAAAGATGGTACGCCTGATACCTTTTATTATCGGTATACTTGCTGGCTATGCAGTGGCGCTTATATTCACCTTAATAGGTAATGCCGCCGGCATTGACGCACTCAAGATTATAGATTTCACACCTTTTACAGCCCTTGTTGCAAACGGCGTTAACTTAAATACATTTGTTGCGCTTCCCGAATTTACATTCGTTACTGCGTTTAAAGGTGTTGGTGAAGTTAATGCGGCATATATCAGTTCTATCGCAGTTGCGTATATTCCTGTTGCGTTTGTAGTTTTTGCTGAGCATATTGCAGACCACAAAAACATTTCTTCTATTATAGAGAAAGACCTTCTTGAAAACCCCGGTTTGTCAAGAACACTTCTCGGCGACGGTATCGGCTCTATGGTTGGTGCATTCTTTGGCGGCTGCCCCAACACCACATATGGCGAGTCAGTAGGTTGTGTGGCAATTACAGGTAACGCATCTGTTGCTACAATCATTGCCGCTGCAATCGGTGCAGTTATAGTTTCTTTTGTGTCACCTTTCATTGCATTTGTTAATTCTATTCCACCTTGCGTAATGGGTGGCGTATGTATGGCACTTTATGGCTTTATTGCGGTAAGCGGTCTTAGAATGTTTAAAGACTTTGATTTGGACGATAACAGAAATCTTTTTGTAGTAAGCACTATTTTAATATCCGGTATCGGCGGACTCAGCCTTACTTTCGGTAAAGTAACAGTTACACCTGTTGCAGTATCATTAATTCTGGGTATTATTATAAATGTTATTCTCTCTAAAAAGAAAGCGTAAATAGTCAAAGAAAACGGGAGGGGAAATCCTCCCGTTTTATGTTGTAGGAGTATAAAATATGAAAAACACACTTATAGTTGTAGATATGCAAAACGATTTTATTGACGGCAGTCTTGGCACAAAAGAGGCACAGGCTATAGTTTCAAATGTAAAAGCAAAAATAGAAGAATACAAGTCGCGCGGAGATGAGATAATCTTTACACGAGATACACATAGTGAGAATTATCTTGAAACGGCAGAGGGGATAAAACTTCCCGTTGTACATTGTGTAGAGGGTACACACGGCTGGCAGATTGCAGACGGACTTGAAACAGACGGAGCAGTATGTATAAATAAACCTACATTTGGTTGGCTCGGCTGGGGCGATATGCAGTTTGATAATATAGAACTTGTTGGTTTGTGTACTGATATATGCGTTGTGTCAAATGCACTTATATTAAAGGCTACGTTCCCCGATGCAAAAATCAGCGTAGATGCGTCGTGCTGTGCAGGTGTAACGCCGCAGTCGCACAAAGCCGCACTTGAAACAATGAAAATGTGTCAGATTGAAGTAATTGAATAAAAATAAAGTACAAAGCATTTTTGCTTTGTACTTTATTTTTTAATAAATTGTGAACATGCTTACAATATTATTGAAAAAATATTACCACTAATGGTATAATTATAAAAAGGAGTGTGATTCACAATGAAAAAGTCTTATTCAGAAATAACCCCTTATATAAAGGAACTTGCTACACTTTCCTGCGGGAATAATAATATAAAACCCGAAATGTATCAGCAATACGATGTCAAAAGAGGATTGCGCGATTTAAACGGCAACGGAGTTGTAACCGGACTTACCGAGATATCCAATATAAAAGCAAAAGAAAAACTGCCTACGGGAGAGGCTGTTCCGTGTGAAGGCGAACTTTACTACCGTGGGGTAAATGTGCGTGACCTTGTTGACGGATTTAACAGAGATGACCGTTTCGGATTTGAAGAAATTACTTATCTGCTGCTGTTTTCGCAACTGCCTTCTAAAGAAAAACTTGATAAATTTACACAGACGCTCGCAGAGTACAGAAGTCTGCCTACATCGTTTGTGCGTGATATGATATTGAAAGCACCGGGGAGCAATCTTATGAACATTCTTGCCAGATGCGTGCTTGCTCTGTATGCTTATGACGATAACCCTGATGACATTTCCGTAGAAAATGTGTTAAGACAGAGTTTGTTTTTGATTTCTGTTTTTCCGTTGCTTTCTGTATACGGATATCAGTCGTTTCAGCATTATTACAATGAGCAGAGTTTAAATATTCATTTGCCAAAGTTCGAACTTTCAACAGCAGAGAATGTGTTGCATCTTCTTCGTGGGGAGGGGCAGTATACGCATCTTGAAGCAAAAATATTAGACCTTGCACTTGTACTTCATGCAGAACACGGCGGTGGTAATAATTCTTCTTTCACTACGCACGTTGTAACATCATCTGGCACAGACACATACTCGTCTGTAGCGGCGGCTCTTGGCTCATTAAAAGGTCCTCGACACGGCGGTGCAAACATTAAGGTTGTGCAGATGTTTGACGATATGAAAAAGTCAATCAATACAAACAGTAAGGTCGAAATAGAAGACTACCTTATGAAACTCCTTGATAAAAACGCTTTTGACAATGCAGGTCTTATTTACGGAATGGGACATGCCATTTATTCAAAATCAGACCCACGTGCCGATATATTAAAAGTATGTGCAAAAGATTTGGCTGTCGAAAAGGGTAAGGAGGAAGATTTTACCTTGTACGAAACAGTGTCGGAACTTGCACCGCAGATTATTGCCGACAGACGCAAAATGTATAAAGGTGTAAGTCCCAATGTTGACTTTTATTCGGGACTTATATATAAAATGCTTGAACTTCCGTACGAATTGTATACACCAATATTTGCAATATCAAGAATTTCCGGTTGGAGTGCGCATAGGATTGAGGAAATCCAGAATAATGGTAAAATTATAAGACCGGCATATATAAATGTTAAAGACGTACAGAATTATATGGATATAAATAACAGATAACTTAAAAGGCTGAACAGATGTTCAGCCTTTTAAGTGTAACTTCACTGTAACTGATATCAAGACGTGTTGTGAAATATTGATTAGAAAAAAGCATTTTCATAAATAAATTTGTTGTATTGTGCGTTATTTTATGGTATAATATTAAAGTTTGAAAAAGCCTATGGAGGTTAAAAAATTGCAATCGAACACACATATATCTTTGCCGGCGTTTATACGTAAAAATGTTGTTGCCTGCATTGCTGCTGTGGCGGCGGTAATTACGTCGTTTATTGTAAAACCGGACGAGCAGTATATAAATTATTTTGATTTTAAAACGCTTACGTGCCTTTTTTGTACTTTGGCGGTTGTGTGCGCATTTAAAAATATACATATATTTGAGATAATATCACGTAAGATTGTAAGTCTGTTTAAAACTGTGCGCTCTGCGGTAATTGCGCTTGTGTATATAACTTTTATCGGCTCTATGATACTTGCCAACGATATGGCACTTATTACATTTTTGCCGCTTGGCTATTTTGTGCTTAGTTCAACACACAACAAAAAGTATATGGCGTTTACATTTATTATGCAGAATATTGCTGCTAACTTAGGTGGTATGATAACTCCTTTCGGCAACCCGCAGAATTTGTATCTGCATTCGTATTTTAATATATCAACTGCAGAATTTACGCAGATAATGGCATTGCCATTTATAATTTCCATAGTGCTTATAACTGCGTGTTGTTTTCTTTTGGGTAGGGAAGAACTTGTGCTTGACGGCGAATACGAAAATAAATTAAGTACGTGGAGAGTTATTGTATACAGTGTACTTTTTGTATTTTCTATAATGATAGTATTCCGCACAGTTCCTTATTACTGGGGATTGATTATAGTTCCTGCAGCACTTTTAATACTCGACAGAAAAGCACTTTTAAAAGTCGATTACGGATTGCTTTTAACATTCTGTGCGTTTTTTGTTTTTGCGGGGAATATGGCACGTATTGATGCCGTTAATAACTTTCTTAACTGGCTTATATCTAAAAACACACTTTTATACGGAGTGCTTTCGTGTCAGGTTATAAGCAATGTGCCAAGCGCAATACTTCTTTCAAAATTCACACAAAATTATCAGGAACTGCTTGTAGCAGTAAATATTGGCGGGGCGGGTACTTTGATTGCTTCGCTTGCAAGCCTTATAACTTTCCGTGAGTATTCCAAGCGTGCACCGCATGAGATTGGCACATATATAAAACTGTTTTCAGTATTCAATTTCGGTATACTTATAATTCTTTTAATTGTTATGAGCATAAAATTTGCGTAATTATACAATCACGCATAGGAAAATGCATAATTATGCAAAATATTATGCATTGGTGAATACAAAAACTTAAAACTTGCACAAAACTAAGCATAAAGCAGATATTTATTTGTCAAAAACCGAAAAATATGTAAAAAAATCTAAAATTCGCTTGCATAATAATTCACTTTGTGATATTATTTGTGTATATTAATTCGAAAAACAATTTCATTACATTATTTTTATTATTGGAGGAAATGAAAATGAGTGAGAAAAAAATCAAAAAAATCGTGTTGGCTTATTCAGGCGGTCTGGATACATCTATTATCATTCCGTGGTTGAAAGAAAATTATGATGATCCTGAGATTATTGCTGTTTCGGGTAACGTAGGTCAGGCTGACGAACTTGAAGGCTTGGAAGAAAAGGCTATTAAAACAGGTGCTTCCAAACTTTATGTAGAAGACCTCACTGAAGAGTTCCTTACAGATTATGTATTCCCTTGTGTACAGGCCGGTGCTCTTTACGAGGATTATATGTTAGGTACAGCATTTGCTCGTCCTCCCATTGCAAAGCGTATTGCTGAAATTGCTATTGCCGAGGGTGCTGATGCTATCTGCCACGGCTGCACAGGTAAAGGCAACGACCAGGTTCGTTTTGAGCTTGCTATCAAGGCTTTTGCTCCTGATATGCCTATTATCGCTCCCTGGCGTGAGTGGGATATCAAATCCCGTGATGAAGAAATCGACTACGCTGAGGC
>JAZSLD010000198.1:0-5625 GCA_045535195.1 Clostridia bacterium
CTCGTTCTGGCACGATATAAAAATTATGTTTATGACCGTGTTTGCTGTTCTTGGAAAAGAGTATACTGGTGATTATTCCAAAGAACCAGCGGATATTACTGTCTATAGAGAAAGCGAAGGTGTCAGATAATGACAAAAGGATTGGTATCAATTATTACACCTACATATAATTGCGCAAGATTTATAGGAGAAACCATAGAATCTATACAGGCGCAAACGTATACTGATTGGGAGTTGATAATAGTTGATGACTGCTCTACTGATAATACTGCTGAAATAGTAGGAAAATATTCAGCCATTGATTCACGTATTAAATATTACTGTCTGGATATGAATTCAGGTGCAGCGGTAGCAAGAACTACTGCTATGGATTATGCCGACGGGCAATATATGGCTTTTTGCGACAGTGATGATTTGTGGATGCATGATAAACTTGAAAAACAACTTGAATTTATGAAAAATAATAACTATGCTTTTTCGGCAACCGCATATCAGCAGATAGATGAGGACGGAAATTCGCTTGACCGTGTGATTAAGACGGTTAAAAAGACGGATTATAATCGTTTGCTTCTTGATTGTCCCATAGGTAACTCTACTGTGATGTATGATGTTGAAAAAATGGGTAAGTTTGAAGTGCCGGATATCCGCAAACGCAATGATGATGCTCTTTGGCTTCAAATGTTGAAAAAAGAAAAGTATATTTGGGGAATGACCGATGTACTGATGAAGTATCGTATACGCAAAAATTCTATTTCAAGCAATAAATTGAGTGTTGTTAAATATCATTGGATTTTATACAGAAAAATTGAGCATTTAAGTGTGGTGCGTTCAGCATTCCATATATGTTATTGGTGCTTTTTGAAGGTTTTTAAAATAAAATAATTACTATATTATCAAAAAAGAATAAAAATTCAATTGATGTTTAATTGTTGATGGGGGTAAAAATGAAAATAGCGGTAGCAGGTACAGGGTATGTAGGTCTTTCAATCGCAACTTTATTGGCACAGCATCATAAAGTTATGGCGGTTGATATCATTCCTGAAAAAGTGGAGATGATCAACAATCGGAAGTCTCCTATTCAAGATGAATACATAGAAAAATATTTTGCTGAAAAGGAACTTAATCTGACAGCAACACTTGATGCCAAGGAAGCGTACGAAGATGCAGAATTTGTAATTATTGCGGCTCCAACAAATTATGATAGTCACAAGAATTTTTTTGACACCTCTGCTGTTGAAGCGGTTATTGAACTGGTAATTGAATACAATCCGGATGCGATGATGGTAATTAAGTCCACGATACCGGTTGGCTTTACGGAATATGTGAGAAATAAATATAAGTGCGAAAATATCATCTTCAGTCCGGAGTTTCTTCGCGAATCAAAGGCTTTATACGATAATCTCTATCCGTCGCGTATCATTGTTGGTGCAGATATGGATAACCCAACAAGTGTAAATGCGGCTAACACTTTTGCAAAACTTTTATGTGAGGGTGCAATTAAAGAAAACATTGATACTCTTATTATGGGGTATACTGAGGCAGAAGCAGTTAAACTGTTTGCAAATACTTATCTTGCTCTTCGGGTTTCATATTTTAACGAACTCGATACGTATGCAGAAATGAAAGGTCTTGATACTGAGCAGATTATCAAAGGAGTATGCCTTGACCCAAGGATTGGAAACCATTATAACAATCCTTCTTTTGGCTATGGTGGATATTGTCTGCCGAAGGATACTAAACAACTTCTTGCTAATTATGCTGATGTTCCACAGAATATGATCTCTGCGATTGTTGAATCCAATAGAACTCGTAAGGAGTTTATTGCCGATCGTGTTCTTCGGATGGCAGGATATTATGGGTATGGTGAAGATAATACTTACAGTAAAGAAAAGGAAATACCTATAGTTATTGGTGTATATCGCCTTACAATGAAGTCTAATTCCGACAACTTCCGTCAGAGTTCTATCCAAGGTGTTATGAAGCGCATCAAGGCAAAGGGAGCAAAGGTTGTTATCTATGAACCTACTCTTGCCGATGGTGAGACGTTCTTTGGCAGTGAAATTGTTAACGATATCGCTAAATTCAAGGAAATCTCGAATGCTATCATTGCAAACAGATATGATTCCTGTCTTGACGATGTGGCAGACAAGGTATATACAAGAGATTTGTTTAGAAGAGATTAGTGTGTTGGATAGTTATAATTCGTGAAATGCTGGTTATAGTTTTTATATATGTTAGTATAACAAACATTCAAATTTCAAGGAGAAAATAATGGTTATCGGGATTATTGGACATTTTGGTGGCACTGAAAAATTTAACGACATATGTATATGAATTTAATGAGCCGGAAAAGTTGGTTGATAAAATAATATATTCAATTAATAACGCAGAACAGACAATAAAAATGAGAAAGAATTGTGTTGCAAGTTCGTATCAATATAGTGAAGACTGTGTTATGGAAAAGATAATGAATGAATTAAATATATAAGTTAATTAAGTTGCTAAATAAAAAATCCCGAATCTGTATTCGGGATTTTTTATTTTTTCGATATAAATTCTTTTAGTCTGCAAAAACTTTCATCACTTATTACGTGCTCTATCTTGCAACTGTCTGCATATGCATTTTCTTCGCTTACACCAAGCAGTATCAGTGCATTTGCAATAACATTGTGCCTCTCGTAAACTTTTTCGGCAATTTCCCTGCCTTTATCGGTTAAGGTTATATCGCCTGCGTCATTTACAAGGATATACCCCTCGTTTTTAAAAGACTTCATAGCAACGGAAACGCTTGGTTTTGTTACAGACAGTTCGTTTGCAATATCAATACTGCGCACATAACCTTTGCGCTTTCCAATAACCAGTATTGCCTCCAGATAATTTTCGGCGGATTCCTGTATTTTCATTCATATACCTCGCATATACAAAATATCTACAATAAAATAATATCACAAAAAAATATTTTTGTCAATTTTCAAAAAAGTTTCAAAAGTTGTTGACAAATGTTTATTTTGTGTGGTAGAATATTACAGAGTTAGAAAAGACTAATCGACGTTAGCGCTGGCTAATTTGAATTTGAGGGGAAGCATATGAACTTAACTGCTGCTGAAGAAGGAAAAGAATACATAATAAAAAGCATTGAAACAGATGATGAAGAACTGGACGCTTTCTTGTTTTCTTTAGGTTGTTATAGCGGCGAGCCTATTACGGTGATATCGCACTTAAAGGGCGGCTGCGTAGTTTCTATTAAAGACGGCAGATATAATATAGATAAACAACTGGCAGAGGCCATAAGAATTTAAAATCAGGCAGATTATCTGCTGATTTTTTTGACATACAGTTAGTTTTACCTAACTACGAGAACGCTTAAAATAAAATCACACATATTCCGAGGAGGATAAAAATGAGAATTGCATTAACAGGCAATCCCAACAGCGGAAAAACCACTATGTATAATGCTCTTACCGGCAAAAACGAAAAAGTCGGCAACTGGGCAGGTGTTACCGTTGAAAAGAAAGAACATCCAATTAAAAAGAATTTTTACAAAGGTGCAGATGAACTTATCGTGGTTGACCTTCCGGGTGCATATTCAATGTCGCCGTTTACATCGGAAGAGAGCATCGCAAGTTCATATGTTAAAAACGAAAATCCAGATGTTATAATAAATATTGTAGATGCTACCAATTTAAGCCGCAGTCTGTTCTTTACAACACAACTTTTGGAACTTGGTATTCCGGTTGTTGTTGCACTTAATAAAACGGACGTTAATAAAAAGAAAGAAACAAATATCGATGTTGACGCTCTTGCTGAAAAACTTGAATGTCCCGTTGTTGAAACAGTTTCAACATCTGCACAGGGAATAAAAAAAGTTGTGGGAACTGCTGTTTTGCTAGTCGGTCAGGGGCAGAAAGCACCTTATGTTCAAAGTGACATTGACCTTACCAACAAAACTGAGGTTGAAGTTGCCGACAGAAAGCGTTTTGAATTTGTAAATAAAATTGTATCTGACGTTGAAACGAGAAAGGTTTTAACAAAAGAGAAAAATTTTCAGGATAAAATCGACGTAGTGCTCACTAACAAATGGCTTGGTATTCCAATTTTCGCCGTTATAATGTATCTGGTGTTTTATATTTCTCAGGCATCTTTCGGGGCTTGGGTTGCAGATACTTTAGTTGCATGGCTTGAAACCTTCCAGGGGTGGGTAGGCGGATTTTTTGAAAATGCAAACCCCTTACTTTCAGCATTGCTGGTTGACGGCGTTATCGGCGGTGCTATTGCAGTTATAGGCTTTTTACCTCTTGTTATGGTAATGTATTTCCTTATTGCTTTGCTTGAAGACTGCGGATATATGTCACGCGTATCTGTTGTACTTGACCCTATCTTTAAAAAAGTTGGTTTAAGCGGCAAATCGGTTATTCCTTTTGTAATTGGTACAGGCTGTGCAATTCCTGGTGTTATGGCTTGCCGTACAATCCGTAACGAACGTGAACGCAGGGCAACCGCTATGCTGGCTCCGTTTATGCCCTGTGGTGCTAAACTTCCCGTTATTTCGCTTTTTGCAGGTGCATTTTTTGCAGATGCTGCGTGGGTTGGTCCTCTTATGTATTTTGTGGGAATTCTTATTATATTCTTCGGCGCATTGCTGGTGAATAAAATTGCCGGTCATAAGGTGAGAAAGTCATACTTTATAATAGAATTGCCCGAGTATAAATTGCCAAGTTTAAAACGTGCGTTCGGGTCAATGTGTGCACGTGGTTGGGCTTATATAGTAAAAGCAGGAACAATTATTCTTCTGTGCAATACAGCAGTACATATAATGCAGTCATTTACATGGAATTTTGTTGTTGCAGAAACGGCAGATGTTTCTATTTTAGCATCAATTGCAAAACCATTTGCATATTTGTTGATTCCTGTTATCGGGTATCATGCATGGCAATTTGCAGCAGCTGCAGTTACTGGATTTATAGCAAAAGAAAATGTAGTTGCAACAATAGCTGTATGTTATATTTTAACTGACGTTACAGTAGAACTTCCTGGTGCAACGCCAGAACTGACAGCGGTTGCGGCACTTGCTTATATGATGTTTAATCTTTTTTCACCGCCTTGCTTTGCTGCTATCGGTGCTATGAATGCTGAAATGAAGAGTCCTAAATGGCTTTGGAGTGGCATTGCTCTACAGTTGGGTGTTGGCTATACGGTGGGCTACCTTGTATATCAAATTGGTACTATCATTACAACCGGTGCTGTCGGTGTGGGCTTCTTACCTGGTCTTATAGCGGTTGCAGTTATAGTTGGGATAGTTGTATACCTTTGCATTAATTCCGATAAAAAACTCAAAGCGGAATATAAATCCGGCAAAATTGTAAAAGCGTAATAAAATGAGGTGATACACTTATGGAAAACTTAATTATTGTTTTAATATTGGTTGCAATTATAGTTTTTTCTGCAAGTTATGTTTATAAAGCAAAAAAAAGTGGCAAGAAATGCATCGGATGTCCTGACAGTTGCTGTTGTAATTGTGAAAATTGCAAAACAAAATAACACATAAAAAAGTTGTCCCGAAAAATAACGGGACAACTTTTTTAATTAGGAAAATACGCTGATTATCTCTGGTTGTTGTTCTGGTTG
>JAZSLD010000125.1:0-2393 GCA_045535195.1 Clostridia bacterium
GATGTTTAAACGGTCCTTGCCCTGAGGGTGCTATGTCGTGCGGAAAAATGCTTGAAAAGAGAGAATATTTCGGCAGTATGAAGGTGAGCGCAAATGAGTAAACTTATTGTTATAGAAGGCGTAGATTCAAGCGGAAAAGCCACCCAGACTGAAATGCTGTATAAACGGCTGAGCAGCGAATTTGAATGTGTTAATAAAGTGTCGTTCCCGAATTACGAAAGTCCGTCATCGTCAATTGTTAAAATGTATTTAAACGGCGATTTCGGAACTGACGCTAATAGCGTAAACGCATATACAGCATCATCGTTTTTTGCGCTTGACAGATATGCTTCTGTAAACGGCGAGTGGAAGGATATTTTCTATAATAACGGAATTGTTATTGCCGACAGATATGTAACTTCCAATATGGTGCATCAAGCGTCAAAAATTGATATTTCCGCCGAAAAAGATACATTTCTCGATTGGCTTTATGATTTTGAATATAAAAAACTTTCGCTTCCTGAGCCGGATTTGATTATCTTTCTTGATATGCCCGTAAAATATGCTGTTGAACTTATGCAAAACAGAAAGAACAAAATCAACCAGAGCGATGTTAAAGATATTCACGAAAGCGATACAGAGTATCTTACAAAGTCTTATAATAATGCCGTTGGTGTTGCCAATAAATACGGCTGGCATACTATATCGTGCGTTAAAGACGGAAAAGTACGTACAATAGAAGATATTGCTGATGAAATTTATAATAAGGTGAAATCTGTTCTGTAAAAATAAAAACCACTCGTTAAGAGTGGTTTTTGCATTTATAATTTATCTATTTCCAGGGAAATAATGTGGTTTAGATTGGTTATAAAACTTGCTTTCATTGTAATTACATAAAAAACAAAAATTTTTCTTGATATTTTGCTCAATGTTTAATACAATATAAGTAGACTTTATTTTTGGAAAGAGGTGATTGAGATAAAATATAAAATTGTATGGCCCTTTATTGCCGTGGCAATAACTGTGTTTATGGCTGTGACGGGCGCATTTGTGTGTTATGGAATATTTGATGCAAAAAACAATATTGACTCAACTAAAACCGTCGTTGACGATTTTGTTAATAAAAATATTTTCATCTCAGTCCAGAATGGCGATACAAACACATTGGATACAAACGTAATAGTTAGTTTTGACCCTAAGGATAATACTATAAAAACGATTACTGTTCCTGCCGACACCAGAATTAAAGTTGCTACAAGCGACCAGATGTTTAAAGATGTGATTAATATCGGCGGGGTAGAGATGCTTCGCAATGTTATTGCAGATATTGTACCGATTCCTGTTGATTATCATCTTATAATTAAAACTACTGATTTATACAGCGGAGATTTAAGTTACTCCGCCGCAATAAAATATATCTTTTCTGAAGCCTTGTGGCAACAGAACGACTTAAATGAATATCTTAAACAGATATTAAGCGTATCGAGTACAGACCTTACATTACTTAAAATTAACGAATACGCAGATTTTATTAATAAATTTAAAGAACACACAAATCAGTATTATACTGTTCCCGGAATGCACACCGCAATAGCAGACAGAGTTTTTTATATACCGGATATAAACAGCACAAACGAACTTATAAATACAGAGATATTGAATTAATAACCGTAACCGTAGTTGTAAAAATAGTCGTCATAATAGACGTCTTGATTTGCAGAAAGGGTTACGGTTTTTTCGTTATCGTTCCAGGCAACGTCCCAACCGAACTCATCTGCAATAAATTTTATAGGAAGATACGTTCTGCCTTCTATAATTACCGGTACAGAATCTATTGTTATCGATATGCCGTTTGACATAATGTATTCCTGCCCAATCCACAATGTCAAATCGTATTCGCCGTATTTTATGTTGATTTCGCCGTTTTCGCCGCCAATCCAGTTGACTTCAGCACCAAATTCCTCTGCCACTTTTCTTAAAGGAAGTAATGTGCGGTTATTTACAATTATGGGGAAAACTTCGCCTGATTCGTCTATGTGCTTGTCCTTTCCGTTTACCGTCATAACAGGGTTTCCTATTTGCAAAATCACTTCCATAGGGTCGTTAATATCAACTTTAGGCATATAGTCAATGCCCTCTAAGTGGTTCATACGAAGTGAGTTTGGGGTTGAGAGGGATTTTAGCACCTGTGTTTCTATCTCTTCAGGAAGTTGTTCAGACACATAATCGCTTTCAACAGCAACTCGTCTGCCGTAAACGGCTTTTATTGAGCCCCAATCCTCAAAATAACTGGAAATTTCAACAGTTTTTTCAGGGCGGGGAGAGTGTATCATAGAATTACCGCCGATGTATATGCCCACATGTCCGATTGAGCAAGTCGGAGGCCAAGCGGTCTTAGGAAGACAAGTGTTAAC
>JAZSLD010000222.1:0-5708 GCA_045535195.1 Clostridia bacterium
TCTTAACCACGGACTCGCGGTTAACAATATTAACCCCGAGTTCGCGGCAGATAATATTTATATTCTTATCCAGTTGGCCAAAAATTTCGCCCACCTGCTCTACTGTATCAAACTCAATGCTTTTTTCCAAAGTAAAACCTCCAAAACCTACTGTATTTCAATAGGAACTTCTGCC
The DNA here is from genome assembly GCA_045535195.1 of Clostridia bacterium. Lineage (GTDB taxonomy): Bacteria > Bacillota > Clostridia > UMGS1810 > UMGS1810 > SIG455. The sequence continues at coordinate 176 of JAZSLD010000222.1, forward strand.
CCTATTTCCTCTATACATTCATAATTTAGTTTAACATTGATTACTCCATCGGATGCAGGCACAACTTCATGCGTTTTATCAACTACAGTTGTACCTTCCGGTAGCGAACTGTCTAACCGGTTGCCAAGTTCTCGGCAGGCAATCTCTGTAGCCTGGTCAACAGAAAGTTGTTCTTCACTCCGCAGAAGTTCGTTGTATGTGCGGTGCTCAACCGATATGGGAAAAACAAAATTTTTCCCTAAAGACAGATAGTGTGTTTTTACCTCTTCTTCGCTATATTCGAAAGGCAAATTTTCTTTCATATATAATTTTACACGAAAACCGAAAAAATTGATAGTGTTTTTTGAAATTTTTTTGCCTGTTTTTGAAAAATTTACTTTTATAAGCGCAAAATCGCCTGATTCGCTGTGCCACGTCCGTGCTTTTATGCTTCCTGATGAGTGCAGATAATGTATTCCACCGTACTTTGTATTGGCTATTCCGCTTACAAGCAAATCGCCTTTTTTCACGACATCACCGACAGTAACCATTTTTTCGCCGTAGGTCGCTTTAACTTCGGTTATCAGCCCGTCTGTTTTTGCTACTATGTTACACGGATGCTTTCTGTCAACTATAGAGGGTACGGGCACTTTTTCTTTTACCTGAACAACTGCACGTGTTCCTCTTATATCCACCCATATCCACGACAGTTCATCTACATCAAGAAGCATTTTGTTCTGCAGGGCGGGTATGTCGTTTCCATAACGCAGAATTCCCGTTTTAAAACCGTTTGCTTCAAGTGCAGATATTATAGTTTCTGAAGACACCTTTTCATTACCTTCTATCTCTATAACCCAAACAAATGATGTTATACACGTAAAAAGAATTACAGCAATAGCGCCTGCAAGCAAAAACGTCTTGCGTTTTTTATGTTTTTTAAGTATAAACGGCAGCCCGTGACGTGATATTATTTTAACTTTTGTTTTTGTTTTAAATGTTACAGACGGCATTTGTTTAAATCCGTCAATGCTCATATTCATATGCAAAAGTTCGCTACCACGATTTTTAATATTCCATACGTAAATATTCCTGTTCATACAGATATTTAAAAATCGCTCTACAAACCTGCCCGTCACGCTGATACGCACAAAGCCTTTTATATATGTCAATATTTTTATCAGAAACAAAAATTCACCGCCTTAATCAGACCTTCTATCATTACTTCTTCGCCGGTCATAGACTTAATTTCCATTCCCTCGCCTGATAAAGAAATGATATATCTTCCTGCGTTGATTTTAATATTTTCGCCGCTGTATTCGCTTATACCCTTAAAATTTTCTATATACACTTTGGTGTTGGAGTCAAAAACTATCCTCGGCACATCCATCACTATCTCCTGCGGGATGGACAGCACAGTAGATATTTTTTCCTTGATTTTTTTTGCCATGATACCTCTCCCGTCAATGCTTGTGTCTTTATATAAAATTATGATTAAACTGTCATTGTTATGAATAAACCTAATAATAAAAGGAGTGTAAATATATGAAAAATGTTTTTAAATCTGCCGTAGCCGGAGTAATGATAATTTTACTCATTATATATCCCGACATAGTTATAAATTCTGCACTCAGCGCATTATCTACCTGCCTGAATGTGCTGTTCCCTACGTTATTTCCTTTCTTTGTGCTGTCTAAAATATTTATTAAAAGCGGCGGTGCATTTATGCTCGGCAAATTTCTAAATCCCCTGATGCGCCCGCTATTGGGCATAAACGGCAGCGGCGCATCGGCATTTATATTAGGTGTTATATGCGGATATCCCGTAGGTGCAAAAACAGCGGTTGATTTATACAATCAGTCGTACATAACAAAAAAAGAAGCAGAAAACCTTATTTGTTTCTGCAACAATTCAGGACCTTTGTTTATAATAGGCGCTTTGGGGATAGGAATGCTTTCATCAAAGTCAGCAGGATTATTTTTGTACGCAGTTCATATATTATCTGCAATAACTTTGGGTATTGCATTAAAATTTATGCTGCCCAAAACAAAAACGCAACAATCGCCTACATATCGCAATACTAAAAATATTTTTACATCGTCTGTAGAAGAAAGCATGGTATCTGTCATTAATGTTTTTGCCTACGTTACTTTTTTGGGCATAATGATGGACATTTGCGAAATTGCGCATTTGTTTTTGCCGGCAGAAAAACTTCTTGCCGCTTTCAGTATTAATGCCGATGTTGGGAACTCACTGATATGTTCTGTTTTTGAAATAACCACCGGAATAAAAAAACTGAGTGCAACCAACAACGCACTCAGTTTAAAACTTATATTAATTTCATTTATGTTGGGGTGGTCCGGTTTTTCCATACATTTTCAAACAAAAAGCGTTTTAGGAAATACCGATTTATCCTTTTTAAAATACATAGTCGCAAAATTCGCCCAAGGCATTATTGCCGCTATATATGCCGCAATAGGCTGCAACATAGTATCATTTGAAAAATCTGTATTTATTAACAGTTCATACAAACTTCCCGATATAGTGCATCTGCCGCTTCACCATTTTGTTATTACAGTTTTAATTGCGGGAGTATATATTACAATACAGCGCCGTTCAGATTATAATAAGCGATGTTAAGCACTAATGCAAAAAGCAACCAGAGTATATACGGAATCCACATTATCCCTGCAAGTTTATTGATGTTATAAAATTTATATGCAGTAATAATTGCAAAAAATATCATTGCAACCAGCCACACAAGCCCAAAAAGAATTAATCCCCATTTAAAAAATATTGGTGTCCAGAAAAAGTTAAGTACCAAAGAAACTGCAAAATAAAAGATTGCATCACGTACACCGGGTTTATCAAGACCGTCTTTTACCACAAGATACAGCGATATTCCCATAAGCGTATACAAAATTGACCATACAATCGGAAAAACAATTGCAGGAGGCGCAAATGACGGCTGTTGCATAGATGTATATACGCCCTCGATATCGCCCGTTACCAATGTACTTAACCAGCCTACCGCTAAAGGAATTGCTACACAAATAATAAAAGTAATAATTTTCTTGCCGTTAATTGCTTTAAACATAATAAAAATCACCTCGCAACTATTGTATGAGGGAAAATATAATTTTATTACGAAATATGAAAAGAGCACCTCATATGAGATGCTCTTTGTTTTAGTCTAAAATATAAACATTTGCGGTTCTTCTGCCGAACTGTCTTACTTTATAAGATGACGGGAAGAAAAGGTCTACTTTATTACCTTTTATTGCTCCGCCGGTGTCTTCTGCAACAGAATATCCGTACACCCAACTACCATCGGGCGCTTCAATATAAAGTTTTGTGCCCAAAGGAATTACTCTTGGGTCAACTGCAACCATACCGCTTGCTAATGCTTTACCGGTAGCGGTTATAGGTCCCCAAGGGCCGTTGCTTTCGTATGAAGCATCGTATGCAGTTGCTGTACATGTAATAACCTTTGAATATGTGTAAGTTTTGCCGTCTGGCGTTACGATTGTGTTAGGTTTTGTACCAATATCTAAAATTTCTGTTACGGGCTGTTTTGTAATACTCTCGCCTATAACTGTTTCTGATACCAGCACACCTTCACGGTAAATATATTCAGTAGTAACAGTTCTGCTACCCACTTCGCCATAACGTGTTACGCTTACTAAATCTTTAGGAAGATTTTCATTTTCGCGCTTTTCTGTTTCGTAAGGAATGTCAACCACATCAGTTTTAACTACTCTTTCACCGCGGATAACATCAATCTGCATCCCCTCGGTTACGGGAGTGTCAAGCGCAGGTGTTACAAGGTCGTAACTTCTGGCGGCTTTACCCTTTGCTTTTAAAAAGTCAGCAATGGTATCTGTGCTTGTCATATACTCTTTTGTTTCACCGTTTTCTGTAAGAGTAACATTTACTGCTCTTTTTACAACTATACGGTCTGCATCTTCTACCCGTACATCAAGTCCGGGGGTAACACTATCATATATGCCGATAGAAATACCCACACTTCTCAGTACGTGGAATACGCTTTTTGAAGTTCTGTCTACAACGATAACTTTACCGTCGCAATGAATTTCAACTTCATCTGATAAAGCAGTTGAGTAAACTGTAATTGCTGTAACAAGCACAATGAATAATGTAATCGCAGCAACAAATCTCAATCTGCCTTTTATATTACCTACTAAATCCATTTTAACCTCCTGAATTTAATAAGCACATAAATATGCACTTATTATCTTATTGCGTTTACTGCGCTTAGCAAAATAACCGCAATTTTCTTCGGCTGGTACATTCTACGTTAATAAATTTGATTTGTCAAATCCTCTTACATTTTTTACCAAAAATTGATGTGCAGATTTACTAACAATTTTCAGCCTTTTCAAGATTATACCCATATTTTTCCATTTTTATAAAAATCGGCGAAATCCGCCTATCCACGTGGTTATTTCAAGTTTACGCAAATATTTTTTAAATATTACGAAAATGTTACGAAATGTAATATTTTTGTGAAGATTTAACGAATTTTATTATTAATTTATACTCTATTCACCTTAAAAACACTCTTTTTTCCATTTAATTACATTTTGGGCTCGTAGGATTTCACGAACTTTTTTGTGTGTTTTTAATAGCGCATCAGTTATAATTACGCATTTACGATATGCATTTTTAACAACAAACCATCTAAAAACAGTAAAAAGTTGGAAAAAGTCGGTTTTTAAAAAACTTGCTGTTTTAATGGTATATTTTACGTTAAAACGCAAAAAACAACAGAGCAATATCGTGATTGCTCTGTTGTTTTCACATATATTATGTATTTATCATTGATTTATTTTGTTTTTAGTGTGCGCATAGAGTTTAATATTGCTATACACGATACTCCAACGTCTGCAAATACCGCCTGCCACATCTGCGCTATGCCAAATGCGCCAAGTATAAGCACTATTGCTTTTATCGCTAAAGAAAATACTATATTTTCACGAACTATAGCAAGAGTTTTTTTAGAAATCTTTATTGCTTTTGCCACGCCGTTTAAATCGTCATCCATTAAAACCACATCTGCCGCCTCAATTGCGGCGTCAGAGCCGAATGCACCCATACCTATACCTACATCTGCTCTTGCCAATACGGGAGCGTCATTTATGCCGTCGCCTACATATATAACGCTGCCGTTTTGAGTTGATGCAATAATATCTTCCAATATATTAACCTTTCCGTCGGGAAGAAGTGAAGAATAAACTTTGTCTATACCCAATTCGTCCGCTATTGTTACGGCAATCTCTTCCCTGTCACCAGTAAGCATAACAGTTCTTTCAACTCCGCTATCCTTTAACACAGATATTGCTTTTGCAGAGGTATCTTTAACCGTGTCAGCAATAATAATTCTTCCTATATATATACCATCGTACGAAACATACACAACAGAACGGGCGTCATTTGCAGGTTGCAACTCAATTTTTTCATCATTTAGAAGACTGATATTCCCTACGCAAACAGTTTTTCCGTCAACTATAGCCTTTACTCCCTTTCCTGCTATTTC
>JAZSLD010000191.1:0-3198 GCA_045535195.1 Clostridia bacterium
TATTCACCTGATTTTCAGCCATTTAGTATCTGCTCCTTCTTTAGTTATTTTTCTTAATCATATCATTTAACTGTTCCACATTACCGGTACTTAGGGTTTCGTAAATTTTTTCTCTGCGGACTTGTTCCTTAAGAGTTTTCAAATAGTCTTTAAACGCCTTGATTTCATCGGTAATATGGGTGTCAATACTTAATATTCTTGCAAGTTGTTTTGCATTATCCTCTTTGAGCGAAACCATCATAAGATTAATATCTATGGTTTTACCTGCCTCATATTCTGATTTAATATACAAAAATATTTCAAGCAGCGCTCCGCTGCCAAAGAGGTCATCGCTTAAATACTTTCCGTAATGCTCGTACAACTGACGGTTAGACAGCAAATGCGCCAGAAGTGACTCTCTTGTAATATCCGCCTTACTGCGTCCGCCTTGTATTTTGTTTTTATCTATTGCTTCTGTTTGTGTACTTTTCTGTGGAGATTTAACCTTTTTTATACCCAATTGAGAATATAGCGATTGCGGAGAAATCTCCGTTAGATTTGCAAGTTTATTTACATACACATCTAATTCAACGGGATTTGTTATGAGTAACAAATACGGTATCAGTTCATCTATATATGCCACTTTTTGCCCGTCAATATTTATGTCATATTTTTCCCTATAATATTCTATTAAATACGTAATGTCGGTTTTTCTCGCTTCAAGCGCAGAATTAAAGGCATCATTCCCCATTTTTTTTATAAATTCGTCAGGGTCTTTGCCACCGGACAAATACATAACTGATGCTTTAAGGTCGGTCTGCCGCATTATTGTAATAGCACGGTTTGTTGCTGTTCTTCCGGCAGAGTCACTATCGTAGCACAGTACGACTTCTTTAAAATATTTTTTCAGTATCTTTGCCTGATCCTGAGTAAGTGCAGTTCCTAAAGTTGCCACGGTATTTGTATATCCGTTCATTGCAAGCGCAATAACGTCCATATATCCTTCAACCAGAATAACAAAATCTGCACGGGTGCGTTTTGCATTATTTAAAGAAAATAAATTTTTGCCTTTGCTGAACACCAAGCCTTCGGACGAATTCAGGTATTTGGGTTTATCATCATTTAAAACTCTTCCGCCAAATCCGATTATATTATCACGTTCATCAAATATCGGGAACATAACTCTGTTACGGAATCTGTCGTAAAATTTGCCGTTATCATTACCCGTAATAAGTCCGGCTTTTAAAATGTCGCTTTCGGTGTAGCCTTTATCTTTAAGATGTAAAAACATATCGTCCCAACTGTCTTTGGCAAACCCAAGCCAGAACTTCTTTGCCCACACACCGTCAATTTCGCGGTTTTTAAAATATTCAATCGCAATTTTGCTTGTTTTAAGATTTTCATAAAACTTAGTTGCGGCATCTTTGTTGATGGCATAAATAAGTTCACGTTCTTTTTTCTTTTCGTTTCCACGGTCAAAATCTGTAGCATCGGGCTTTGGAAGTTCAATATTTGCACGCTCAGCAAGACGGGTAACAGCCTCATAAAAAGATATGTTTTCTATCTTCATTAAAAAACCGATGGAGTTTCCGCCTTCGCCGCATCCGAAGCAATGGAAAATACCTTTCTGCGGTGATACGGAAAAAGACGGCGTTTTTTCATTATGAAAGGGACACAAACCCACATACGACGAACCTGCACGTTTTAAAGAAACGTACTGAGAAACAAGTTCGTAAATATCGTTTTTCTCAGCCACTTCCTGTATAAGGTGATCAGGAAACAAGGGCATGCGTATCTTCCTTTCCTCAAAATTTAAGCCAAAATGTATATGTCAATTCATTTCGGCCTTTTTTCATTATTCGACACAAAAGAATAAAACCCTTTTTTATATTCAATAAAAATTTAATTAGGCATAAACAATTCTTCAAAAAGCATTATGCTGTAATTATCCGTCATACCGGCAATATAGTCACACACAACTGTGTGTAGCGGGAATTCGTTCAGAAGTTTTTTATATTCATCCGGCATTTGGTCTTTGTTTTTATAAAAATAATTATAAAGTTTTTCTATAACCATTGCGGCGTTATCATCACGTTCTGCTAAAACATTGTATACTCTTTCAAAAAGAAATTCCCTCAGTCCCATCATAGCATTGTGCATATTATCAGTCATGGACACACTTTTATTATTAACAGTGGTATACACAGTATCTGTAATAAGATTATCTATTCTGTCTGAATGGCTTTTTCCTAAAACAGATGTATATTCAACCGGCAGGTCACTTTCTTTTAAAATTCCGGCACGTATGGAGTCGTCGATATCATGATTGATATACGCAAAACGATCAGCAAGTTTTACCACTCTGCCCTCTTCAGTAAATGCTTCGTTATCGCCCGAATGGTTGAGCACACCGTCACGGACTTCATATGTTAAATTTAACCCTGCACCGTCACGTTCTATATGGTCAATAACTCTCAAACTCTGTTCATAATGCTTAAATCCGTCGGGGTTAAGTTTGTTAAGTATCTTCTCTCCCGCATGCCCAAACGGCGTATGCCCCAAATCATGCGCAACGCATATAGCCTCTACCAGTTCTTCGTTAAGACCGGCAGCATTTGCAATGGTACGCGCTATCTGCGCAACTTCAAGCGTATGGGTAAGCCTTGTTCTGAAATGGTCATTATCGGAAGTAATAAAAACCTGCGTTTTATGCTTTAACCTGCGAAATGCTTTACAGTGAATTACCCTGTCGCGGTCACGGGCGAATTCAGTTCGCAAAGGACATTTATCTTCATGCTTCACTCTGCCCTTACTCAGGCGCGAAGGCAGCGCATAGTCAGCAAGTGTATTAAGTTCAGCCCGTTCAAGTTCTTCACGTATTGTCATATTATAATCAACCTCTTTCAAAAGAGTACGTTCTTTATATTTATATACAACAAAAAGCGCAAAAATCCTCTATTTAATAGCAGAAATTTGCGCTTTGATTTTTTATATTTTATTTTTCCTCTATAAGTTCAAATCGTTTAAACCGTTTGCCGTCACGTTCTATAACTTCGTTCCACATACAGGCAGGACGCACCCACACATCACCGTCGCCGTAAAGTGCTTTATACACAACCAGTTCCTCTAATGTTTCGCTATGACGAGCCAAAGCGATAACCTCATAAAGATTACCTTTAAAATGTCTATATATTCCAAGTTTCAAGTCGGATCGTAGCC
>JAZSLD010000146.1:0-4082 GCA_045535195.1 Clostridia bacterium
GACTTCGTTGTGGTAGATAGTTAGACGGGCGGTATAGGTCGCAACGGACGTGCGTGGGTATCGGATAGGGGCGGAACGTACTTTTCTTTTTATATTCTGCCGGATAGTAATGCGGAAAATATACCTTTTCTGGCGATTGTCTGTGCGTTGGCTGCGTATAATACAATCAGCCGGTATACAACTTGCGCTATTAAATGGCCAAACGATATTGTTTCCGGCGAAAAAAAGGTGTGCGGCATACTTACAAAATCGGCATTTAACGGCGACAGTTCTGTTTATGTTATGGCGGGTATCGGTATCAATGCAAATAATACAGATTTTGGCGAACTTGACTACAGAGCAACATCGCTAAAAATGATTACAGGAAAAGCGGTTGACCGCAATAAACTTGTAGAAGAGTTTTTTAAAGAATTTAATAAGATATATTTAAACTTGTCTAACGAAGAAATAATAAACTTTTATAAAACTGCCTGCGTTACACTGGGTAGCCACGTAGCGGTGCATTACAATACCGACGGCACAGTGTTTGAAGGCAAATGTATTGATGTGCGTACAGACGGTTCTGTTGATATTGAAACAGAAAACGGAATTGTAAATGTAAATGCAGGCGAGGTGTCTGTGCGCGGTATATACGGGTATGTGTAAAAGGAGAGTAATATGTATAAAGAAACTAACAGTAAAAGAGCCGGCGGTATGCGCATATTAATAGCCTTTGTTCTGCTTGTGGTGGCTTTGCGTATTGTACTTATTATTCTGCCGGTGTTTCAACTTTTAAAAGATGTGGCATATATGGCAGCACTTGTGGCGTTTGTGGTTATACTTATTAAACGCTATATGTGCACATACGAGTATGAACTTGCCGAAGATGAATTAATCTTCACAACTCAACTTGGCGGCAGAGAAAGAGCACGTGCCAAAATCCCTTATAGCGCGATAGAGTGCTTTCTGCCTGCTGATGACGAAAAAATAAAATTGTGCAACGCACGTACACAGACCTTGTGTACGCAATCCGATAATAAATATGCTGTTGTTTTTGGCGCTGCAGACGGTAAGGTGAAGGTTATATTTGCCCCGTCCGAGAAAATGGTGTCACTTATAGAAAATAAATTATATTCCGCTGCTCAAGGAGGATTAAAAAATTGATTACTACAGTTAAAGACCAGAAAAAGTACGAAGAATTTATTACCAAACATTACAAATCACACTTTATGCAAAGTCCTATGTGGGCAAATGTTAAAGATAACTGGAAGAACGAGGTTATCGTAAGTGAGGACGAAAACGGAAACATCAAAGGAACGCTTAGCATTTTAATCCGTAAAGTGCCGTTTTTTAAAAGCACACTTATGTACGCACCACGCGGCCCTGTGTGCGATATTGACGACGAAGAAACCATGCGCGAACTTATCGAGGGCGCTAAGCAGAAAGCAAAAGAGTATAAAAGTTATGTGCTGAAAATTGACCCTGATGTAGAGATTGAAAACGAAAAGTTTGTCGCTATGGCTAAAAAGATGGGTTTTAAATTCAAAAACGCATCTAAAAATTTTGAGGGTATCCAGCCGAGGTTTGTATTCCGTCTTGATGTAAAAGATAAAACCGAGGAAGAACTTATGGATATCTTCCATACAAAAACAAGATATAATATCCGCCTTGCTGTGCGCAAAGGTGTAGAGGTTACAATCGGCACAAGGGAAGACCTTAAAACTTTTCACGAAATAATGGTTGTTACCGGAACCCGTGATGAGTTTGTTGTGCGTACATTAGAGTATTTTGAAAAGATGTACGATTGTATGGCACCCCAAAATCTGCGTCTTTACCTTGCACATTACGATGGCAAAGTAGTTGCAGGTACGCTTGCAATACTTTACGGCAATAAGGTGTGGTATCTTTACGGCGCAAGTTCAAACGAATACAGAAATGTAATGCCCAATTACCTTTTGCAACTTGAGATGATTAAATGGGCGCTTGAAAACAACTGCGATATTTACGATTTCCGTGGTATTTCGGGCGATATTGACGAGAGCAATCCTCTTTATGGTTTGTACAGATTCAAAAAAGGCTTTAACGGCAAGTTTACAGAGTTTGTCGGCGAGATGGACTACGTGTTCTCTCCGTTTATGTACTTTATGGTTGAACACGGCGAAAAGATTTACCGTGAACTGCGTAAGAAAATCTACCTTTTGAAAGGTCAGAAATAATATGAAACAGTATGTGATAAATAAAGCCGATTTAACTCACAATATCGGCATTATAAAAGATATGGCAGACAACGCTAAAGTTATAGCCGTTTTAAAAGGCGGCGGCTACGGTCTTGGCATAGTGGAGTTTGCAGGTGTTTTAAAAGATAACGGTGTAGACTTTTTTGCCGTGTCCGAGGTGGAAGAGGCAAAAACCTTGCGTGACGCAGGCTTTGATAACGATATTCTGCTTTTAACTGCAACTGCTGTGGAAGAAGATATTAAAACCTGCCTTGACTTAGGCGTTATTCTCTCTGCCGGTTCTGCAGATGCATTTGAAAAAATCTCTTCACTTGCGGGTGAAAATTTCGCACGTGTGCATCTTAAAATAGATACCGGTTTTGGCAGATTCGGCTTTTCGTGTGATGATATCGAAACTGCTGCAGAGTGCATTAAAAAGTATGATAATATAAGTGTTGAGGGCGTATTTTCGCACTTTTCGTTTTCGTTCTCCGACAAAAGGGCAGATGTTCAACTGCAGTACGACAGATTTTTAAAATGCATAGAAAAACTTGAAAACGAAGGCGTAACAAACCTTTTAAAACACATTTGCAATTCGTGTGCATTTTTGCAATATAAAGATATGCATTTAGATGCCGTACGTGTGGGCTCTGCGTTTTTGGGCAGACTTCCGCTTAATAAAACTTATGGCCTTAAAAAAATCGGTACTATGCGCTCAAATGTTATAGAGGTTAAAACACTGCCTGCAGGCTACCACGTAGGCTATGCCAATACCTACACAACTAAAAAAGAAACCAAAATAGCCGTTGTGCCAATCGGCTATAAAGACGGCTACGGTGTGGAAAAAAGCCGTGACACTTTCAGGTTTATGGATATTTTGCGTTATATGTATAATGATTTCCGTACTCTTGGAAAGAAAAATGTGGTTAATATCTGCGGCAGACCTTATCCGCTTATCGGCAGAATAAGTATGTATAATATAATTGTTGATGTTACGGATGCTGATGTTAAAGTAGGGGATATTGTTGAAACAAATGCAAACCCAATACTTGTAAGCAAAGATGTACAAAGGGTTTACGAATAATAACTGAAAGGTGATTGCTATGTCTTTACCGATTAACGAGGGTATATCAAAATATATATCAAAGGGTAGGATTTCGTTTTCTATGCCGGGGCACAAAGGTAATGGTGTTATAGACGGCAAAAACCTTTTTAAATTTGACGTTACCGAACTTGACGATACGGATAATCTTTTGTCGCCCCAAAGTTATATTAAAGAAAGCCAGAAACAACTTTGCGATATTTACGGAACTGTAAGTTCGCATTATCTGCTCGGCGGCTCTACAAGCGGGATATATTCTATGATTTCGCTTGTTGTATACGAGGGTGATAAAATTATTGTAGACAGATTTTGCCATAAGTCTGTTATAAATGCAATAATACTGCGTGGTGCTGTGCCTGTGTATATAACGCCTGAATATAACTATCAGTTCGGCTTTACGGGCGGTATTTCGCCTGCCGAGGTTGAAAGCGTAGCAGAATCCAATCCTGACGCCAAGGCGGTTATTATTACATCGCCTACATATTATGGTACGGCAAGCGATATTGCAGCTATTGCCAAAGTTGTGCATAAGGCAGGTATGTTTTTGCTTGTTGACGAGGCTCATGGTGCGCATTTTCATATTGCAGATGATTTTCCCGACAGTGCTGTTAAGTGCGGTGCAGATATGTGCGTGCAGAGCGTACACAAAACAATGGGCGCTTTCTCAGGCGGTGCGCTTTTGCATATTAATATGGATAAGTTCGCCCCGTGGCAGATAGAAGAAGTGCTTTCTATGTACCACACTTCAAGCCCGTCGTATGCGTCGCTGTGCGTTTTAGAGGCGG
>JAZSLD010000113.1:0-6538 GCA_045535195.1 Clostridia bacterium
AAAGAAGAAAAAACCGAAGATAAAAAAGACGAAGACGATAAAGATACAAGCAAAGATGAAGAAAAGAAACCTCTCGACCGCACAGGCCCTAAGAAAAACCCAAGCGGTACAGGTCCGCTTGTTGTAATAGACGCAGGTCACGGCGGTAAAGATTCAGGCGCACTCGGCAGAGATGAAGATGGCGAGATTATATACGATGATGACGACGAGATTGCCATCATGGAAAAAGATATAAACCTTTCTGTTGCGCTTAAAACGTATAAGTATTTATATAACGAGGGCGTTAATGTAATGATGACCCGTGATGATGACGAGTTTATAGAACTGCGTGATATTGCCGATATAGCCAATGATGCAGAAGCAACGCTTTTTGTAAGTATACATAGTAACTCCGTAGACGGAGTGCCCACGGCAAACGGCACAGAGGTGCTTTATTACGATACAGAAGAAAAAATAGAGTACGGCATATCAAGCAAAGATTTGGCTGATAATATACTTGTGTATATGGTAGATGTTGGCGATATGCTCGACAGAGGTTTAAGAGAACGCCCCGGTCTTGCGGTGCTTAAATGGACAGAAATGCCCGCCGCACTTGTAGAACTCGGCTTTGTTACAAATGCCGATGACCAGCAAAAACTAATAGACCCGTCCTGGCAGGAAGATGCCGCGTGGGGCATAGCGCAGGGTATAATACGCTCGCTTGAAGATATGGAATAAATATATTTGCAAGAGCAAATCGTTAAGGTTTGCTCTTGTTTTTTGCTTTTTTGTATTTACAACTATTTTTAATTGTGTTAAAATGGACATAATGGATAAATATATACTATTAAAGGAGATATATAAAATGGCTGCTAAAAAAGAAGGATATAATTATGTAACATATCAGGGCCAGCCCCTTATATGCAGAGGCAACACTATGATTTACGGCAACATTGCCGACCCTTACTATGTTCAGTTGACAGCACTCGATATGGAAAAAGTAGAGGGTGTAGAGGTTGCAGGTAACATACAGATTGCTCTTATGCAGGGTATGCGTATTTTAAAAACTGCCGAGCGTGAGGGTATGTTCAATGCTATGGATATAGCCGAATTCTGGCTTAAAGACGCTCTGGAGGAGTGATATAAGTGAACACAACAAAAAACCTTACCATGCTGATGGACTTTTATGAAATGACAATGGCAAACGGTTATTTTGAGCATGGTTTTAAGGAAAACATCGTATGCTATGATATGTTTTTCAGAAAAGTCCCCGACGATGGCGGTTTTGCCATTATGGGCGGACTTAAACAACTTATCGATTATATTAAAGAACTCAAGTTTGAAGACAGCGATATAGAGTATTTCCGTTCAAAGAAACTTTTTTCTGAGGAATTTCTTGAATATATCCGCAATTTTGAGTTCTGCTGTGATGTATGGGCGGTAGAAGAGGGCGTGCCGATATTCCCGAACGAGCCTATAGTAAAAGTTATAGGTCCTGCCATTCAGGCGCAGTTTGTGGAAACGATGATACTGCTCACCATAAACCATCAGAGCCTTATTGCTACAAAAGCAAACAGAATAGTACGTTCTGCCGAGGGCAGACCTGTTATGGAGTTTGGCTCACGCCGTGCTCAGGGTGTAACGGGTGCAATCAACGGCGCACGTGCTGCATATATAGGCGGCTGCGTAGGTACTGCCTGCACCATTGCGGATAAAAACTATGCTATTCCTGCGCTTGGCACTATGGCGCACAGTTGGGTGCAGATGTTTGACAGCGAATACGAAGCATTTAAGGCATATGCAAACACATATCCCGATAACTGCACACTTTTAATCGATACGTACAATGTTTTAAAATCAGGACTTCCAAACGCTATAAAAGTGTTTAAAGAGGAACTTGTTGCAAAAGGCCACCGTCCTGCAGGTGTGCGTATAGATTCGGGCGATATTACGTATCTTTCCAAAAAAATCCGTGTTGAACTTGATAAAAACGGTATGCAGGATTGCAAAATTACTGCAACCAACTCACTTGACGAGTATATCATTCGTGACCTGCTCCGTCAGGGCGCACCGATAGACGTGTTCGGCGTCGGCGAAAGACTTATAACGTCAAGTTCCGAGCCTGTTTTCGGCGGTGTGTATAAACTTGCCGCCGTATACAAAGACGGAGAGGAAATACCTAAAATTAAGATTTCCGAAAACACAGCCAAGATAACCACCCCTTGTAATAAAAAGATTTACCGACTTTACGAAAATACTACGGGTAAGGCTATCGGCGATGTTTTAGCCCTTGCGGACGAGGCTGCTCCCAACGGTTCGCCGTACGAAATTTTCGACCCCGAGCATACCTGGAAGCGCAAAACGGTTGAAGATTATTATGTAAAAGAACTGCTTGTGCCTGTATTTGAAAAGGGTAAGTGCGTTTACGAGTCGCCGTCTGTTGAGGCAATACGCTCATTCTGCAAAGCGCAGATAGATACCCTCTGGGACGAGGTTAAGCGTTTTGAAAATCCTCATAAATATTATGTAGACCTCTCGCCTGCACTATGGCAGATAAAGCACGATTTATTAAGTAAAAACAGTAAGTAATATCATAAACTAAAATCCTGTGTCATATATTATGACATAGGATTTTTTAACGTAAAGGAGAATATTAATGGAAGAGAAAAAACTTATCCGCACAGTAAAAACAGAAACACCCCATAACCTCATTATGGAAAACCGCCGCAAACTAAGCGTTTCGGGCGTGAGCGATGTAGAAAGTTTTAATGAAGACGAAATTATTCTGCATACCGATATGGGCGGACTTTTAATAAAAGGCTCAGGTCTTCACATCAACAAACTCAGCGTTGAAATCGGCGAGGTGTCCTTAGAGGGCGAGATAGACGGCATAGACTATGTTGAAACAAAAAAAAGCAAGGGTGCAGGTATTTTAAGCAGAATGTTCAGATAGGAGATATGTATGTTTTTGTCCAGCCGACACGAACTTTATGTGCTGCTTGGCACTTTTATAGGCGGATTGGTTTTAGGCGTTGTTTTTGACCTTTTCCGCATATTCCGCAAAAATTTCAAAGGTGCATCATCGCTTGTGTGGCTGCAGGATATTTTAATGTGGGCGGTCATGCTGGCGGTGGTGTATATAACACTTTTTATAACAAACAGCGCAAAAGTACGTTGGTACGAATTTGCAGGATTTGGCGCAGGAATAGCGGTGTATATGGTGCTTTTAAGCCGTGCGGTGGTGGCGGTGTCGTCAGCAGTTATAACCGCTTTTAAAAAAGTGTTTTTATTTATATTTACCGTTGTTTTATTCCCGTTCAGGCTGATTTTTAAGATTACTGCACCGCCCATAAAAGCATTCGGTAAATGGATATCAAAGAAAAACAGGCGCGTTTTTCATAAGCAAAAGTGCAATTTTTTGCGATTTCTCAGGATTTTTAAAAAAATTTAACTTTACAAGTTGCAAAATTTATTATATAATTATATGCGGTGGATAATTAATTGCGGGGGAGTGATACGTAATGAAAAAACGCACAGTGCGTAAAGTTTCTTTTAAAAAGATAATTTTATTAGTTGCGATTTGTTTTGTTGCGGTTATGTTTGTAAATCAGTTCAGCCGTCTTAATTATTATAACGGACAGATAAAAGAGTTAGAGGGCAAAATTGCCGAACAGCAGGAAATCAGTGATGAACTTTCCACTAGGCAGAACGTGTATTCTTCTAAAGAATACGTTGAGAAAATCGCCAGAGATACCTTGGGACTGGTCCGTGCTAACGAAAAGGTTTATATAGACTCAAATAATACAGAGTCTAAATAAATCACTTAATTATTCCTTGGGGGGAACAGTTTCTTTATGGATTGGAATGTTGGCGACATTGTAGAGGGTAAGATTACGGGTATTTCTAATTTCGGAGCGTTCGTTGAGTTTGCACCGGGAAAGGTTGGTCTTGTCCATATTTCTGAGATTGCATCGCAGTACGTTGCAAATATTAATGATATTTACAGCGTTGGCGATGAGGTTAAGGCTAAGATTATATCTGACCAAAACGGCAAAATCTCGCTTTCTATTAAACAGACAGAGGCTCCTGCGCCCGCAAAAAAAGAATTTAAAGAAAAAAAGGCGCATACTCCAAGGCCTAAATATCAGTCACCCGGCAGACCGGGCGATGCCACATGGGAAGCGCCCGTGGCAGATGCTGATATGTCTTTTGAGGATAAATTAAATAAATTCAAACTCGCCAGCGACGAAAAACTCGGCGATTTAAAGAAAAAGAACGGTGCCGATAGCAGACGCCGTGGAAAACGCGGAGCAATGCCTGTAATTTAAGTATAAAATTTGTATACACGGTAATAATATGTATATTCGCAGGAAAAATATTAAAAAAATCGTTGACAACTAAGTTTATATGTGTTATTATAGAGTGTGCAAGCCGGAGTGGCGGAACTGGCAGACGCACAGGACTTAAAATCCTGCGAAGCTAACCCTTCGTACCGGTTCGATTCCGGTCTCCGGCATTTGCTTGTTATTTTGTAAATCCGCTTGCAAATAAAAATTAATATATCGCGGGATGGAGCAGTCTGGTAGCTCGTCGGGCTCATAACCCGAAGGTCGTTGGTTCAAATCCGGCTCCCGCAATTCTTTAAATCCCCGTTCATATGAATGGGGATTTAAAGATTACAATTTGGTAAAAAATTACTAAAAATATTGATTTTTATAATGGTTTTTAATAAAATAAATTCGTAGAAAGCAATGGTTAGTAATTAAACATTTGAGCACCGAATATAATTGTTGGAAAAGGGCAATTTATTATGGGTGGTGTTTTTATGGGAAGGATAGATGTATATACTATGGGAATAAAATTTACTAAAGAAGAAATGGATAGCATGGAATCAATGCTAAATATTTTTTTGGAAAATAACGGAATAAAATTAAACGTTCCTGTGGATGTGTTTGAAATATCGACAAAGTTGGGCTTCGATATAAGAGGCGCAGAATTTAAAAACGATATAGATGGATTGATTTTAGTAAATGAGAAATTAGATAAAATTGAGCCATTTTCTTCAAATAAGGTAATAGCATATGACTGCAAAAAAAACATTTATCATAAGAAATTTATTGTTGGGCATGAACTTGCACATTATATAGAAGCAAAAAGCGAACAGCCTAATCAGCAGGTTGTGTATGCGGCACGCGACCATTCAGAACCTTATTCTATGGATATGGATGAGCAAAGAAAAGATTATTTATCAGCTGCTCTTTTAATGCCAAGGGATATATTGATGAAAGAATATAGTAAGGATGATGTGAAAGCAACAAATGAGTTTTATGAAGAAGTTGCTAAAAAATTTAATGTAAGTTTAGAAATGACCAAAAGAAGAATAGAGGAAGTTTTTAATGCCTAATATTTATGATGACGTTTTGATAGATTTGCTTAAAGCAAAATATGATATAAAAGCAACAACAAATGAGGATTATGCCAAGCAATTATATGCTGTTCATAAAGAGTTTGTAAACAGAAATACAAGTTTAACAAGATTGTTAAATGATTATATTGATCAACGTAAAGAACGTATTAAGACAAACAATACATATAAAAAATGGCTTTTTAGAATTTTTGTAGGGTTATTTATAGTGTTGACATTGTCTGTTATATTTATTTTTATTAAGACGGATTTTAATAATACCAATATTGATACTGTAATTTCGCTTGTATCTGTTGCAGTAACTTATTTGGTGAGTATATTATCAATAGTAAAAATAATATCACAGTATTTGTTTCCTGTTAATGAAGAAAAAGATGCCATTGAAATGATTAAGACTGTGATAGGAAATGATGTTGATGTTGAAAAAATGATGTCTGGTGCTATTGACAAAATGCGTAAAGTTGATGTTCAGACGCTAAGGGAATATAAGAAATTAGAAGAAGATAAAATAATAACAAAAGAAGAGTTCGATAAACTTAAGAAAGATATATTGATGAATTAAAAAGCAAATTAAAAAATGTAAAACCTCTGTGTATATAAATGAACACAGAGGTTTTTAACATCATCTATTAATCTTTGGATTATCTGTTCTGCACAGAATATAGTCTATGCTTACATCATAGAATTCTGCCAATCGTAAAAGAGTTTCTGTTGGAGGTACACGTTCGCCGTTTTCAAATTTAGATAATAAGGCTTGCTCAATTCCCGTCTGCATTTGCAACGCAATTTGAGTAAGTCTTTTTTGTTTACGCAATAGTTTTAAATTGTTGTTCATAAAATCACCCCAATGACATTTTGTCATAATTATAGGTTGACAAATATGACAATACGTCATATAATGATAAATAATTAAATATTTTACGAGATTCAAAAGGAGTTGTAACTCATGTCAAACGAAAATTTTGAAATGGAAAAGCAAGCAGAGGTAATGAAAGAAAACGAAGTAAACGAGAACGATAACGGCATTGATGTAATTGATGAAATAATGATGAGTTCCAAAAAAAGGAAGATTATTACTGTAATTTCAATTGTTGCTGCTTGTATATGTTTTATAGGTATTCTTGTTGGTGCTTC
>JAZSLD010000193.1:0-3412 GCA_045535195.1 Clostridia bacterium
AGGTAAATAATCGCACTCGCTTTTGCGGGTGCATTTTTTCTTGAAAAACTTTTCTACATAATATATAATATATGTATAATGTTTTGGAGGTGATGATGTGCAAACCGTAAGCGGAGAGATTAAAACAGTTATATTTGAAAATGCAGATAACGGCTACAAGGTAGTAGAGATTGAAACCGAAGACGACCTCTTTGTTGCAGTTGGCTATATGCACGGCGCAGCCGAGGGCGAAACGGTCAAACTTACAGGCAGATGGGTTTCGCATCACACCTATGGCGAGCAGTTTGCAGTAGAAATGTACGAAAAGCAGATGCCCACTTCCAAAGCGTCCATTGTTAAATATCTTGGCTCCGGCATTATCAAAGGTGTGCGTGCCGCTACTGCACAGAAAATTGTAGACGCTTTTGGCGAGGACTCTTTAACCGTTATTGAAAAAGAACCCCTGCGCCTTACGCAGATAAAAGGCATCAGCACCGAAAAAGCCATGGCGATAAACCTTTCATATATAACACAGATTGGTGCATCGTCACTTATGATATTTCTTCAGCAGTACGATATTTCCGTCAAACTGTGCGCTAAAATTTATAAACGGTTTGGCGGCGGTGCTGTCGAACTTATTAAATCAAATCCTTACATACTGTGTGACGAGATAGAGGGTATCGGCTTTAAAACTGCCGACAAAATGGCAATCTCTATGGGGATAAATGCCGACGATGCCAACCGCATACGTTCTGGTGTGCTCTATACGCATCTTAACAACACTCTTTTCGGGCATACATACCTGCCGAGGGAAGTTCTTGCAAAACTTGCGTCCGATTTGCTTGGTGTGTCCATACCCGTTGTAAACGAGGCAATATGTTCGCTAACAGTCCAAAGACGTTTTATAAGCGAAGATTCCCCCGAGGGCGAGCGCATATACTATTTTACTCACTACCACGCAGAAAAGTATTGTGCACGCAGAATTAACGAATTAACTGCCAGCAAATACAAAATAGACGAAAACGAAATAATGCGTGAAATTGCCATTATCGAAGCGCATCGTGGTATAAAACTTGCCGATATGCAAAAAACTGCCGTGCAGAGTGCTATGGAAAACAGCGCGCTTGTAATCACCGGCGGTCCCGGTACGGGTAAAACTACAATTATAAATACAATTATTGATATTATGCACGCAAACGGCTTAAAAGTTGTACTTACTGCCCCTACCGGCAGAGCCGCCAAACGTATGAGTCAGGTCTGCGGAAAAGAGGCTAAAACCATTCACCGCCTGCTTGAAGCAGGTTACAGCGACGGAGAGGGCGACCTTATGTTTCAGGTTGACGAATCCAATCCCATTGAGGCGGACGTTATAATTGTAGATGAGATGTCTATGGTTGACATTCTGCTGATGAGCGCACTTTTGCGTGCTGTTGCAGACGGCACACGCATTATTATGGTTGGCGACGTAGACCAGTTGCCGTCGGTTGGTGCGGGCGATGTGCTGCGCCATATTATCGAAAGCGGAGTAGTCCCCGTTATTCGCCTTACAGAAATTTTCCGTCAGGCGGAAGAGAGTATGATAGTTGTAAACGCACATAAAATCAACGGTGGCGAGTACCCCGTTTGCAATTCAGAAAACACAGACTTTTTCTATGCCAATCTGCCGTCCGCAGCAGACGGCGCAGAATATATCACATCATTGTGTCTTGATAAATTACCGCAGAAGTACGGAATTTCCCCTGCTGATATTCAGGTGCTTTCACCATCAAAAAAGGGTATAGCGGGCGTTATTAACCTTAATACACTTTTGCAGCAGGCGCTCAATCCCGCCGAGGACGGCAAGCCCGAAAAAAACAACGGCAGCGTAACTTTCCGTGTGGGCGACAGAGTTATGCAGACCAAAAACAATTACGACCTCCAGTGGTATGATATTAAAACACTTGAAGAGGGCACCGGTTTATTCAACGGCGATGTCGGCTATATACAGGATATTAACCAGATGCTTAAAACCGTTGCAGTTGTGTTTGAGGACAGACGTGTTACTTATAATTTTAAAGACCTCGACGAACTCGACCTCGCCTATGCTGCCACCGTACATAAAAGTCAGGGTAGTGAGTTTCCCGTTGTTATTGTTCCCGTTTACGATGCGCCGTATATGCTGGTAAGCCGTAATCTGCTTTATACTGCCGTTACACGTGCCAAAAATCTTGTTGTGCTTGTCGGCAGGGAAGATATTATCCGCAAAATGGTCGATAATAATCGCACAGTAATGCGATATTCCTCATTAAAAGAAAAACTTGCAGAGGGGATTGCTGATGAGTGATTTTATAAGACGCGTGCTGAATGTTTTGTATGTGCGCCCGTGCGTTGTTTGCGGCAGACCTGTAAAAGTGGTGGATAATATAAACCTGTGCAACCGTTGCACAACCACGGTTGACCGTTTCGGACAAACCATAAAAACTGACGGCAGAATAACCGTTTCTGTTCTTCCGCATAAAAAGTTTGCGCGCAGAGCGATGAACAGATTTAAGTTCAGTAATAAAAAGTATTACGGCTTCACATTTGCAAAACTTATTCATGAGCGTTTGCGCATCTGCGAATGGTACGGCAATATTGAATGTGTTGTGTGCGTGCCTATGGGCAAAAGAAACAGGCTTTATAATCAGTCTGCCGTAATTGCACGGCAGGTTGCCGAAAGGATAGGCGTTCCGTTTGCCGAAAATGCCATGGTTAAAGTTAAGGATAATCCGCCTTTTTATAAACTTACACGTGCCGAAAGACTACGTGCTGTAAAAGGCGCATTTGATATTGGAGATGATTTGTCGTTTGCCGGTAAGCGTGTTCTGCTTATTGACGATATCTACACCACCGGCGCAACCAGCAGCGAATGCAGACGTGTTTTGCTTTTAAACGGCGCAACAGAAGTTTATTGTGCTACGGTATGCTACGCTCCACTAATGGAAAGAAAATTAAAGTAATAAAATTTTATATAGTGCAAATAATACCTTCAAAAGAGAATTCTTTTCGGAGGTATTATAATATGAAGAAAAATTACCGCAAAGGCATTATGAAAGTAGATAATATTGATGACGAAGCCACAAGATATAACCGTGAATGTTTTGAAGAGATAAGCCTGCTGCCTTATTTTGAAAGCGACAACGAAACTGCCGATAACATATCTTCAGCGGAAAATGACGGTGTGGAAAACAGCCAAAACGAGAAATAATATAAGAAAATGTATAACTGAACACCGAAAAAATGCGTTTGTTTTATGTATTTTGCTATAATTGAAATTTTTTGAAAAAAATCGGTTGACAGAATTATTTTATTGTGATATATTAAATAAGCACTCTGCGAACGGGGCAAAAATTTTTTAAAAAACTTTTAAAAAAGTTCTTGACAACGGTACGCAGATGTGTTATAATAATCAAGT
>JAZSLD010000174.1:0-1501 GCA_045535195.1 Clostridia bacterium
TTATAGCGGTGCTTGAAAAGAAACTCGGATATACAATGCAAAATCAGGACGTATACATAAATGTTGTGGGCGGAATAAAAATTAACGAAACCGCAACTGACCTTGCTGTAATTCTTGCAATAGCATCAAATTATAAAAATTTTGTTATTGACCACGACACAATCGTATTTGGTGAAGTAGGTCTAACCGGTGAAGTGAGGGCTGTAAGTTATATAGACAAACGTATTAACGAAGCAAAAAAATTAGGATTTAAAAAATGTCTTGTACCGACGGCAAATATGAAGGCTGTTAAAGATATCAAAGGCATAGAAATCATAAGTATAAACACTGTAAAAGATGCAATAGAAAAAATAAGCGGAGTTGAGTAAACTCCGCTTATTTTTTTATACTTTATATTTTACCCGTCTGCCAAATAGCAGATATACAACGCCAAGCGCAGACACAGAGCCTGAAAAATCTATCAGCACATCTTTTACCTGCCCTGCTCTTCCTGGGACGTATATCTGGTGTATTTCGTCACTAACTGCATAAGCAAGGCACACCAACGCTGCAATCAGTACTACTTTACTGCGTTTTATTCCGTATGCCGCTATAAGATTATATACAAGAACTGCCAACACGGCAAAAATCATAAAATGGGCAGTTTTTCGTACATAATGGTTTGCTACACCTAATGCAACAATAATATTATCTGTACCAATCCATGCAAACACCGGAATATCATTTAATCCATTGATAAACTGAAAAATCTTTTGAGCCAATCCCATACTTAGTTCGTCAGACTCAACAGCGGGCTGTGCCGAAAAAGCAAAGATAACACCCATCCACAGTATTACCGCAATCCACAGAATTATCTTTTTAGCCATTTGCACACCTCACAGGTTTATTTGGCATTTGCAATTACATAAATAAGTTCGTTTATAATTTTAGCGCTTTCTGCACGTGTGATACTTGAAGTTGGATTAAAATTGCCATAATTATCGCCGTTTATAATGCCGATAGAAGAAAGGTTATATACACTTTGTACAGCATACGATGCTATCAAATCTGCGTCTGCAAAAGTTTTATCAGTAATTTTAACTGTATTTACATTTTTAAGGATATTATTACATATAACCGCTGCATCCTGACGGGAAATGTTTTTGCCGACACCAAATGTGTCTGCTGATTGACCGTTTACAATCTTATAATTATATGCAGATTTTATATATTTTGCATACCAAGCATCACTATCAACATCGGCAAAAGGAATTTCAATCTCTGCTTCCGGAAGATTAATCGCCGCGCATATCATTTTCACGAATTCTTCACGCGTCACGTAATCATACGGACAGAAAAGACCTCCTCCTTTACCCGACACAACACCCATATATGCAAGTTCAGTTACACATGCTTTATACCAACCGTCGCAATCAGAGAATAATGCAACTGAAAAATCTTTATCTACCATTTCGGTTCTGTACAGCATTTCACCATTATTAAAATAAGCATAAATAGCAGG
>JAZSLD010000147.1:0-2378 GCA_045535195.1 Clostridia bacterium
ATACTATTGCAATATACAAAGATATATGCTATGATTAATGTGTACCAAACAAGTCCACATTGGAGGAACTTATGAAAATCACCAGAGAATGTGATTATGCAATCAGGATAACGCTTATGCTAAGCGCACTTGAAGACGGCAAAATAGCAGACGCAGGCACAATTTCCGAAGCGCAATGCGTGCCAAAGCAGTTTACGCTTAAAATCCTGCGCGAACTTATGGCGGCGGGGTATGTAAAGTCTTTTAAAGGCGCACGCGGCGGGTACTGTATGAACGTGCCGCCCGAAAACCTTACACTGCTCGATATTATCACCGCTATAGACGGAAAGATAGCAGTAAACGAGTGTTTGGAGTGCGGCCATAGTTGCAACCGTGTGCCGAATATGGCAGACTGCCCCGTTCACAGACAGATGCGCAGCCTTAACACTATGATAACAGACGCCCTTTCAAACGTGACTTTTGCAAAGTTGGTTTCTGATTGTTAAAACAAAAATAAAAAAATTATATATAAAAGGAGAAAATGATTATGAAATTTGTATGTTCAGTATGCGGTTATGTTCACGAGGGCGATGCTGCTCCCGAAAAATGCCCTGTATGTAAAGTGCCTGCAGAGAAATTTAACGTAATGCAGGAAGGTGCTGCTCTTGCAGCAGAGCACGAGTACGGCGTTTATGCAAAAACAGTTAAAAATAACCCCGATATCAGCGAAGAAGACAAAAAATATATATTCGAGCAACTTATGGCAAACTTCAACGGCGAATGTGCAGAGGTTGGTATGTATCTGTGCATGGCAAGAATTGCTCACAGAGAGGGCTACCCTGAGGTAGGTCTTTACTGGGAAAAAGCAGCGTATGAAGAAGCAGAGCACGCAGCAAAATTTGCTGAACTTCTCGGCGAGGATTTAGAGCCTAATATGAAAGCAACCACAAAAGATAACCTCAAATGGAGAGTTGATTGCGAATACGGTGCAACTCAGGGTAAATTTGACCTTGCAAGTTGCGCAAAGAAAAACGGTCTTGATGCAATCCACGACACTGTTCACGAAATGGCTCGTGACGAGGCAAGACACGGAAAAGGCTTGGAAGGCTTACTCAAGAGATACTTTGGTTAATATATAAAAAAAGTCAGGCAGATGCACTTTTGCAATCTGCTTGGCTTTTATTTTACAATTTTATTAAGGAGTGACCAAAGTGACTGAAAAACCCACATTATGGATCGTAATACCGTGCTATAACGAAGAGGCTGTTCTGCCAATAACTGCACCGATGTTTTTAAATAAACTTACCGACCTGATTGACGCTGACAAAATAAGCGACGAAAGCAGAATTTTGTTTGTAAACGACGGTTCTAAAGACAGCACGTGGGATATTATTAAAAATCTTGCCGTGCAAAATCCGCACTACATCGGCATCTGCCAGAGCAGAAACAGAGGGCATCAGAACGCAGTACTGGCGGGGCTTATGGAAGCCAAAGACAACTGCGATATTACAATTTCTATTGATTGCGACGGTCAGGACGACATAAACGCAATGGACAAAATGGTAGACGCATACCTTGACGGGTGCGACGTGGTTTACGGCGTGCGCTCCAGCAGAGAAACCGATACTTTTTTCAAACGCTTTACCGCACAGAGTTTTTACAAACTTTTAAACGCAATGGGCGCAGAAATCGTATATAACCACGCAGACTACAGACTGATAAGTTCAAAAGTGCTAAAGGAATTTGCCTCGTTTAAAGAAGTCAATATATTTTTGCGCGGACTTATTCCGCTTGTCGGTTTTAAAAGTACATCGGTTGAGTACGCACGCAACGAGCGTTTAGCAGGTAAAAGCCACTATCCGATTTCTAAAATGCTGTCGCTTGCGTTTGACGGAATAACGAGTTTATCGGTAAAACCTATCCGCCTTATAACGGGATTTGGCATATTTGTTGCGGCGGTTAGTTTTATAATAGTTATATGGGCAGTTATAAGTGCGCTGTGCGGCAATACAATCGCAGGCTGGGCAAGTATGACGAGTATAATCGGCTTTATGTCGGGCGTGCAACTTATATCTATAGGCGTAATAGGTGAATATATCGGCAAAATCTATCTTGAAACAAAGCAAAGACCAAGGTATATTATAAGCGAACGCACCTGGGATGAAGAATGATTCTGTTGTTTATCTTTAAAACAAACCGCATATTTCTTGCTTGACGATATTTAGGCAAGAAATATGCGGTTTGCTTATATAAAACTGAACCGTTCTTTTTTGGTTTTGCAAGATAAATGTTACATATGGGTTTCTTAGGGGTGAAACCCTGTAGGGAACAGCGCTTGCCGACGTTCCGCTATTTAAAAATTATTTTTAAAATATTTATTTTACAAGGGGAAATATCCC
>JAZSLD010000182.1:0-5737 GCA_045535195.1 Clostridia bacterium
ATTTCTTCTTCTACAACTTCGGAAAGCGTTTTAAGTGTTCCGTCTTCCAAACCTTTTGAAAGGATTACTATTATTGAATTCTCGCTCACATAACTGCTCATAGATCTGGCGGTAGAGCGTATAACCGACGACGGAGTTACCAGCACGATAATCTCTTTACCCTCTACGCACGAAATATCGCTTGTGTATGAAATATTATCGTCCAAAAATATGTCGGGCAAAAATTCTTTGTTTTCTTTATCTCTTTTAAGTGCGTCGCTTTCAGACTGTTTCCACGACCACAATGTAACATTATGACCTTTTTTTTCAAGCAAGACAGAAATTGCCGTTCCCCAACTTCCCGAACCGACTACTGCAATATTTTTTATGTCCATAATACTCTCCTGTTCTTTTAAATATGGTACTTAAAATATTACTTTTTAAAATTAAGTTTTGATTCCGTGCCTTTAATTAGACGTACAATGTTTGCTCTGTGCATAAAAAGCGCAAGTGCGCCCATAGCAAGCGAAAGTGCTATAAACAAAGCATCGTTACTGTGGAATAAGATAACTGCCACAGGGAATATTATGCATGCTATACACGAGCCAAGTGATACATAACGGGTTATTGCCATAATAGCAATAGCGCACACAAGCACAATTAATCCTATTCGCCAATCAAGCATAAATATAACTGCAGCAGAGGTCATAATGCCCTTGCCGCCTTTAAAGCTAAAATAAATCGGAAAATTATGACCAAGTACCACGCAAAACGCCGCAGTATATACAGGAGATGCCATCTCGCCCGCCGCAGCAAATATTCCTACAAGCAAACGTGCAATCAAAACTGCAATAACGCCTTTTAAAGCATCACCTAAAACAACTACTGCCGCCGCACCTTTGCCGAAAACACGCAATGTATTTGTGGCACCTGCGTTGCCGCTGCCCTCTTTACGGACGTCTTTACCCATAAATTTGGATACTAACATAGAGGTGTTCATACTGCCGAGCAGATATGCTATAACACCGCTTATCATACACAATATAGTTACAGTCATTTAACTTCGCCCTTTCAGATATAATTATTCGTCTTTTTTGCGTTCACGTATGATGAACTTAATAGGTGTTCCTTCCATACCGAAAAATGCACGTATCTGATTTTCAATATAGCGCACATATGAAAAATGCGCCAGTTGCTTGTCATTTACAAAAAGAATGAATGTAGGCGGCTTTGTGGTAGCCTGCGTAATATAGTAAATTTTTAAACGTCTGCCCTTATCCGAAGGCGGTTGCACTTTTGTGATTGCCTCGTTTAAAACATCATTAAGAACACCTGTAGACACACGCATTGCATGTTGATTAGAAACATATGTTATAAGTTCAAACAGTTTTTCTACTCTTGAGCCCGTAAGCGCTGATATAAATGCAACAGGTGCATACATCATATACGAAAGATTGTTAAGGACAGATTTGCGGTAGTTTTCCATAGTCATAGTTTCTTTTTCTACCAAATCCCATTTATTAACAACTACAATAGCAGCCTTACCCTGATTATGAGCATAACCTGCAATTTTGGTATCCTGCTCTGTAACACCGTCACGTGCGTCAATAAGTATAAGCACCACGTCGCATCTGTCAACGGCAGCCAAAGAGCGCACCACGCTGTAATGTTCAATATTTTCGTCGATCTTTCCACGTTTACGCATACCAGCGGTATCTATAAACGTATATTTCTGCCCGTTGTGCTCGTATTTAGTATCAATAGCGTCACGTGTTGTGCCTGCAATATCACTTACTATAACACGCTCTTCGCCTAAAATTCTGTTTATCAAAGAAGATTTACCGACATTCGGTTTGCCTATAACAGCCACTTTTATAGAGTCATCTTCTTCACTGTTGTCAACTTCAAAATCCACGTATTCAAACAGTTTGTCAAGCAAATCGCCAACACCGAGTCCGTGAGTTGAAGAAATTGTCATAGGCTCGTCAAGACCGAGGTTAAAAAACTCATAATATGCCATAGGCGGCTCACCTGCGTGGTCAACCTTGTTACACACAAGCACAACAGGTTTCTTGCTGCGCATAAGCATAGCAGCAACGTCTTTATCTGCCGCGGTAAGTCCGTCATGGATATCAACCATAAAAATTATGGCATCTGCCATATCAATGGCAAGGTCTGCCTGACGCTTCATCTGCTTTAAGATGATATCGTCATTTCTCGGTTCAATACCGCCGGTATCTATAAGAATAAATTTCTTATTAAGCCACTCGCCCTCTGCGTATATTCTGTCACGTGTAACACCAGGGGTATCCTCTACAATAGATATGCGCTTACCTATTATCTTATTAAACAAAGTGGATTTACCCACGTTTGGTCTGCCTACTATGGCAAATACGGGTTTTCTCATTTACTTTTCCTCTCATTCCAATATACTTTCAACAAAATCATAGCCGTCACATTCAACCACTCGCACTTTTATGCCAAGTTCTCTCTCAACATCTTCCAGCGTGGTATCGTCTAAGAAAATCATACAATCGTCTTTAAACATATTCCTTGCAAGAAGAAGTGTTCCGTCTAAATTTTTGTCTTTCAACTGATTAATAATATCCCGTCCGCACAAAAGCCCGGTTACGGTTATTCTGTCGCCGAAGAAATCATTTCTTATTTTAAACACTTCCACGTCAGCATCAGGATGTTTTTGTTTAATTTTATCCACAAATTTATTTATATGATTATATGCAATAGCGCCGGTGGCAATAATTTTTTTGTTGCCTTTACAACTCGTTTCGTCATTAAGAGCAAGGTTTATCTCGTACTCTAAAGATGCCATCATTCCAACGCCGTTTTCAATCTGCGGAAAATCCTCGTAACACTCATATGGCGGAATATCACGCTCTGCCATCATATAGAATTCATCTGCTGCATACACAACTCTTGTGCCAAATTCTTTGTACAGTTTATCAGCATATTCTTCCACCGTGTCAATTACATCTGCGGCAGACTGCTTTGTTACAGGGGTAAGTTCAAAAAGACCTTCTCTGTGTTTTGATATTCCCACGGGCACTACAGACGCACTATGAACGGCGGGCATAAGTGCGGCAAGGTCTTGAAGTGATTTTCTTAAAACATCGCCATCATTTACCCCCGGGCAAAGAACTATCTGCGCATTCATCGTTATTCCGGCATCGGCAAAGCGCCTCATAATATCGAGTATTTTGTCTGCATTTTTATTATGCAGCATCATTTTACGCACTTCGCCGTCTGTTGCATGAACGCTTACGTTTATTGGGCTTACACGCATATCAATAATACGTTGGATATCTTTTTCTTTTAAATTTGTAAGAGTTACGTAGTTCCCCTGCAAAAACGACAATCGATAATCGTCGTCTTTAAAAACCATTGTAGAGCGAACATTCGGCGGCAACTGGTCCATAAAGCAAAATATACATTTATTTCGGCAACGACGAGGCTCATCTATAAGAGCGTTTTCAAACTCAACACCAAACTGCTCATAGCAATCGTTATAAATCTCTATTTCCTCATAATCGCCGTTTTGCTTTATAACTCCTGCAACGTAATATTCGTCAGATGTAAGATATTTAAAATCCAAAATATCTTCAAAATTACGGCCGCTGATATTATCAATTATATCGCCCGCTTCGATGCCTGCATCGTATGCGATAGAGCCGTATTCAACTGATTTTACAACAGCCTTGTTTTTCATATCTTTCCTCAACCTTTTATAAATTTTGCAACTGCCTCGGGCGAATCTGCAATAAATACATTAGGACTGTTTTTAAGTTCCTCAATATCTCCAAAACCATAGGAAACACCTATTCCGTCAACACCAAGTTCGGCAGCACCGTCAAGGTCGTACATACGGTCGCCAACCATTACAACCTCGCTCATATCAGTTATGCCGAAATGTTCTACAGCACGTTTTATAAGATGCACTTTGGACGTGTCTTTCTCATGCATTGTAACACCTACATTTAAGTCTATATATTTATCAAGACCAAAATGCGGTACTATGCGGTCAATAAACTCCTGCGGTTTGGCAGAAACCACGGCAAGTTTTACACCTGCGTCTTTAAGGCTTTTAAGCGACTTTTCCATGCCGTCATAAAGTTTCATTTCATATATACCGGTTACAGAGTAACGTTCCCTATATAAATCACGTGCTTTTTCTGCATCAGCCTCGCTTAATCCGAAATACTCCATATACGCATGCACCAGCGGAGGCCCTACAACACGGCGCAGACTTTCATAACTGTTATCTATAGCAACACCAAGTTTTTCAAACGCATACTCTGTACTTTTAAAAATCCCTTCCTGAGTGTCGCCTATGGTGCCGTCCATATCATAAAAAGCATATTTATATCTGCACATAGCAAATCCCTCCCACTATTAAGATAGTATACCACATTATGCGAAAATTTCCAATAGTTTTGCAAATTTTTTAAACAAAAAAATAACCAGCCCTTAATCGGGCTGGTCTAATTGCTTATTCAGCTTTTAAAACCTCTTTGTCACCATATGTTCCGCAAGCCTTGCAAACTCTATGGGGCAATTTGTACTCACCGCATTTGGAGCATTTTACCATACCGGGTAAAACGAGTTTCCAGTTTGCTCTTCTTTTATCTCTTCTTGCTTTAGAAGTTTTTCTCTTGGGTACTGCCATCAGTAACACCTCCTACCAAAATTCTATATCTTTTAAAAACTTAATCGTTTTTCAAAAACGCTTTTAGCGCTGCAAGACGGGGGTCAATTTCCTCATCCTCGCAACCGCAGGGACCGTCGTTTAAATCCTTGCCGCAAGTGTGGCACAGACCTTTGCAGTCCTCATTACACAAAAATACAAATGGTACTGATGTGCAAAAGTTTTCCTCTACTGCGCTTTGCAGGTCAACAGTATTGGAAACAATCGGCAGAAATACGCTGTCCTCGTCAATCTTTTCGCTTTGAGTGTAACTTTCGTTTACATCAAACTCAAAATCCTCGGTTATTTCTTTAAGGCAACGTGCACAGTTTACAACAAACTGAGTTTGCACAGCAGCATCAAGATAAAGATTACCGCCGTTGTTTTTGATTGTACCCTCCACTTTAAGCGGAGATGTAAACAAAAACTCCTGACCATTAAAATCTATTTTATCAACCGGAATTTCAACCGAAACGGCTTGGCAAGCGCCCTCAGCCTTAACAATTTTTGAAACGTCTATCTTCATATATACACCTCGTTTATTCGGCGCAACAAAAATATTATATCTGTTTCCGTGGAGTTTGTCAAGACTTTTTTGCCGATATTTAATTATTTTACCAGTTTAGCGGTATCCATTGCTATCATCATTTCTTCGTCTGTGGGGATAACAAGTGTCTTAACAGTTGCACCGGCAGCAGAGATATCTTTCTCCTCGCCGCGTACTTTATTAAGTTCAGCATCAACTTTAATACCCATAAACTCTAAACCATCTGTGATAGCGGCACGCATCATAGCGGTGTTTTCACCGATACCTGCAGTAAATACGATTGCATCTACGCCGCCCATAACTGCTGCGTAAGTACCGATATAGCGTTTTACGCTGTAAGCAAACATATCGAGTGCAAGTTTTGCTCTTTCATCGCCTTCGCCTGCTGCTTTTTCCAAATCTCTGAAGTCGCTGCTGATACCTGAGATACCAAACACACCGGACTGTTTATTCATAAGGTCGTTTACGCCTTTTTCGTCAAGACCTTCTTTTTCCATAAGGAATGTAACGAT
>JAZSLD010000023.1:0-1543 GCA_045535195.1 Clostridia bacterium
GTTTCGGTGCGTATCTTCTCATGTATATCTCTGCCGTTTAAAAAATGGCGTTCCATCTGCGCATGAGAGCCGCTATCGTAATTTCTGCAATATGGATACAAAAGCGCATCACCACCGCCTACTTGTGACCAGTCTTCATAAGCATTATTAACATAAATATCGGTTATCTGCTCTTTGGTAAGTCCTTTTGCAGGATTTTCAATATTAGTAAAGAAAATCATAGCGTCATAAGCAATAGGTATAAGTTCAAGTTCCACACCTTTTTCCGATGCCATTTCCAAAATATCCGAAGCAGGATAAACAGATGCAAAAAGCATATCGACCTCTCCGTTTATAAGCCGTTGGTACGATGCATGGCTTTTACTGTGCGAGGCGGGTTTGTGCGGATGGTTATATCCGTTAGAAAACAGTTTATTATACACCGCCTCAGTAAACGGATATGTAGATGTAGAGCCATCAATAATTGGCATATCTTTGTCAAAGCCAAATTCTACTGCCACCTGCGATGGGTACAACTGACACATTCTGCCCGAATAATATAAAATATAAGCCACATCAAACCGACTGGCTGCCTTTTGCGGCAAAAATACACGTGTAGGATTTTCAGTGTCAGTATTGTCCGGATCTGTAATTGCGCTTGAGCCTATAAGTTCATACGCCTCTGTTGCCCAGTCGGATATATCATCTATATCTGTTGCGTTCACAATACCATCACGTGAAACAACAAGATTTGCATAATCAATTGCTCTTACA
Organism: Clostridia bacterium; assembly: GCA_045535195.1. Lineage (GTDB taxonomy): Bacteria > Bacillota > Clostridia > UMGS1810 > UMGS1810 > SIG455. The sequence continues at coordinate 754 of JAZSLD010000023.1, forward strand.
GTCATTACAGTTATCTCTTCACGTGAAACATATCTGTCGGGTGCAAAAACATTTGCACTATCACCTTTGATAATCCCTGCATTATACGCAGCGGCAACGGCATTCCTGTACCAACTTTCGTCAGAAACATCATCAAAAGGTTCGGCAAGGTGCACATTTGTATCAAGTCCTAAAAAACGCATAACCATAGCAACTGCTTCGGCGCGTGTTACATTATCAAACGGCCTTGCCTGCCCTTTATCGTCACCTAAAATAACGCCGCTTTGAGCAAGCCATTTCATCATACTGAATTCATAACGAGTGGCGTCATAATCCGTAAATGTAATTTCTTCAGGTTCAAAGGCATCGAGTTCCCTGTCAGAATTATATGACGGAACAGTTGCAAACACATATCCGTCGTAATATTCCGATAAATGTATAGGTTGCTTGGTATCTGCATAGCGCGCTTTATAGCCGTATACTGCCGATTGAACAGGAATTTTAATAACAGTAAACGCACTTTCCGTTTCAGCGGCAACATTATAAAAAACACAATTGCCTGAAACTAACATCAAACACATAATCACTGCAAAAATCTTTTTCATAAACTATGCCTCCCTGAATTTATATTTTGTGAGTATATTCTACCATATATCATAAAAAACTGCAATATTGTATTTCGTTGTAACCAATGCAAAAAAATTGACAACAAGCCAATTTAATAGTATTATAGTGTATATATAAACAATTTGCGAGGGGTACAAAATGTCTTACAAAAATTACAGATATATAGATTATATACGTGTATTTT